>CAZDCJ010000006.1:0-41298 GCA_964503935.1 uncultured Candidatus Saccharibacteria bacterium | reverse complement strand
TCCGACATAAAAACGGACTTGATATGCAAGTCCGTAACGCGCTTCTGGATCTGGTGAGAGAAGACTGGATCATAGATGTTGATCCTGACGAAATCCTCTAACCTCACCCCAATTCGTTTCCGAAAATCGGCTTAGGAAGAAAACTAGAAGTTTCATATCCCCTTCATCTATGTCCCGAAAAACCCTTCGGAGTCCATTATTCCGGTAATAATCCAGATACATCGAGATATTGGTCTTTTTGAGTCGGTCGGGAGGCTTCAGGAACATCAAGAGCAGAAAATGCTTCTTATACCTTTCCCGATTCCAATAGGGATGGAAGAAATACAAGTTAAGCATATCTATTACATCCTGGATTTCTAGACTCAGTATTCTCAAAAGAGCAGCGTTCCTTACGTCTTCCTTTCCATTCCGGAGAAGGCGTATTCTTTTTATCTCATCTGCCGTAAATATCCGTTTTTTTTCAAGAACGCTGACGCTCACCAGAAAATCTATAAGATTTTCCTTGTTCTCTCCATTATAAACCCTCCTTTCATCGAATATCCACTCAAGTTTCAGGAGCGCTTCCGGGGGAGTAATCTCTCCGGCAAACAGTCTGTTGAACAAGTCATGCAGATAAGGCGGAACATAGCAATAACTGTCTTTATACAGATCCGCCTCCAAGCCATCCATGCAATTCCTGATCTTTTTCTCGCCCCCGTGGATCTTACCGTTCGCAGATTCGGTCATTTCGGATTTGTTTATGGTTCCCATCTGCACCAAGACAGCCCTGATATTGTTTACGATAAAACTGTAATAGGGGTCATCCGTATAATAATCAATCTTCCTCAGATATCTTATCGTCTTGTCCAATACCGATGGAAAATAATGATGCTTATTCTTACCCCGTAGATTCTGAAGCTTACGACCAGTCATAACGGCAATCATTACTAACTGCCATTTCTTTATGTAATCTGACTGGGATGTCAGATCCCTTACCGGCAGACAGCGACTGCCGGAACGAGCTCCCTTTCTCGCCATCGTACCAACCTCCTATTTCTTGTCTGATGATATGTTTTTGAAGGTACAAAAAAGAGCCTAGTCCCTCCCTGGCCCTTTTTCAAAGTTCTTTTCTTGCCTTCAAGATAGCACCATAAGAATAATAAGTCAAAATTCACTCTGAAATGCAACTATGGGGTTTCTTTCCTGTCGCCTGAGCCTCTTCCTCAGAGCCGAACCAAACCCTGTTTTCTTCCTTTATCCGTTTGACATATTGGCAATCCGGAGTATGATATAGAGTGCTGTTTTTGCTGGCCGCAAAAAGCTTTTCAGCCTCAGTAGAGCCGGAAAGCACTTTTCCGGAAGCGTCTTCGGATTCCTTGCCTTTCGGCGCAATGGCTACGGGATCGGCAGCTTTTCCGGCAGCCGCCTCGAAAAGCACCGCACAATCCGTGCTTTTGTCCTGGAGAATGACAGCGGCCTCGCCCCTTGCGGCGTCCAGGTAATAATATCCGGAGCCGAACCCCAGGGAAAAGACCAGTACGAGGATGCCTAACATCCGGAGCTTCTCTTTATTTTTTTCCAAAGTGGCGTCTATGAACATATTTTTGTCTTTAGCGCATTTACTTGTATAATTCACTCATAAGCAAATCTCTAAATATATGGAATATATCTTCTTCCTGGGCCGCATTCCGGCCATCTCGCTCGCTGAGATCCAGGCCATGCTGGAAAAATACCGCACCGCTTACGAAGCCACCCTTTTAGAACCGGAATTCCTGATCCTGAAGACCGCGGAGCCGCTGCCTGTACGCGATCTTTTCGTACAGATGGGCGGAGCGCCCAAGATGGCGGAGGTCCTCGGGAAGTCAGACGCGGAGGGAGTGCGCGCAGCGATTGTCTCCTTTATAAAAAAATCCCTGGAGGAGAAGCCGGGAAAAAAGAGTATCGGTTACAGTGTCTATTATACCAAAAAGAACGGGAAAGATAAAGCCGCAGCGACACAGGAGCTCTTCCGCGATATCTTTTCCAAGATAAAGCGGGATGAACTTAAGGATTTCTCCACCCGTATCGTCTATCCCCTTCCGGAAGAAGATGCCCTTTCCACGGCGACCGTATTCAATAATAGGCTCTCGCATAGCGGCAAAGGAATGGAATTTGATATCATCATGGATGGCAGAGATATCATCCTTGGCCGGACGCTTATCGTCCAGGATATCGAAAGCTACGGCGCGCGCGACTACGAGAAGCCGGGGCGCGATGCGCGCATCGGCATGATGCCGCCCAAGCTTGCCCAGGCGATGATTAATCTTGCCCAAGTGAGGACCGGCGGACTCATCTTCGATCCCTTCTGCGGCACTGGTACTATCCTTCAAGAAGCGCTCCTCGATGACTATCGCGTAGTCGGCTCCGATGCCAACGATAAGCAGATCGAGAAATGCAAGGAGAACCTGGAGTGGCTCTCGAAGAAATACATCCTTACCTATCCTGATTATAAAGTGTTCCAGGCGGGATTCGGCGAAGCTATCCGCAAGCTCAAGCCCGGCTCGGTAGATGCCATCGTCACCGAATCCACCCTCGGGCCGGTGTATAAAAAGACCCCTTCCAACCAGGAAATCAAGGACAATTATGCTACTTTGAACAAACTCTACACCCGCTTCCTCCCGAGCGCCCGAGCGCTCCTCCAGAAAAGCAGCCGGATCGTCATAACCCTCCCCGCCTACCAGCTCAAGCCCAAGGAATACGTTTTCGGAGAATTCATTGACAGCTTCGAAAATTTAGGTTACTCTAGAGTGTGTCCGCTTGATAAGCGATTTGAAAGTCCGGACATTCGGATCACCCGGCGCGGTACCATCATTTACTCGCGCCCAGAGCAGATTGTCGCTCGTGAAATCGTAATCTTGAAGAATAAATAACTAATAGCAATACAATGTCACATAAGAAAGCCGGTGGTACAGCATCCAACCTAAAAGACAGTAAGCCGAAGTATCTGGGTGTCAAAGTCTTCGGTAACCAATACGTCAAGGACGGCGGCATCATCATTCGCCAGATCGGCAACAAGTTCCGCCCGGGCGAAGGCGTCAAGGAAGGGAGAGACCGCACGATCTTCTCAATCATGGACGGTTTCGTAAAATTCACCGAGAAGCAGATCACTAATTTCGACGGCCGCAAGAAGCGCGTACAGTTCGTGAACGTGGTCAAGGACCGCATCGCAACCCACCCGGAGAAGAAGGCTTCCAAGTAATATTCCGGTCCATATGAAGCAGACCTCAAAGATCTGCTTTTTTGTGATGATTTTGGACAAAAAAATATTGCCGTCTCAAGATTGATGACAGCAACGATGTCGTTTGAATAGGAATCTGGCTACCGAGAAGATTATCGCCCCCGTCAGCATCAGGGACTCTATGCCAAAAAAGAATACAACAACCCCGAAAAATGCCATGCAACATACGAAATACTCCAAAGCAGATTTGAAATCCGTATGCGATGCGTTATCCGGAGCATAACCATTATTCGGCCAGCATTCCCACAAATCTTTATTCTTGCCTGCGTTTATGATACCCCCTCCTCATTCTTATTTTGTTAAACATATCATATTATTCCCAGTTTGTCAATGTAAACGATCCGTTTTATCGCTCTTCCGAATTTATAAAGAGTCAAGGGTGCCGTCTCTCAATCCGCATATTCTCCCAGTATCTTTATGACTATTTTCCCTCCGATTTCTCGCAATTCTCTCTCAATTCCGAGTCCTTTTTCAAGATATCCTGCCAGAGATTCTTTCAAGTCATCAATCTCATCGTAACCGAGCGGCTTAGGATTATCGGGACTTTTTCTTATTATTCCCGCAAGGTAGACGAATATTCTTTTCTCCAATCTGTAAAATAAGCAGCCATCAAGAGGCCATACGACATACGCCTTCTCATCGATTCTCTCGATAAGGAATCTTTCATTATCCTCGTTAAATGCCTCGAGAAGCGCCTTTACCCGAAAAGGCACGTCATCGTCGGTCTTTTGACCGCGCTCTTTGTGCATACCCATCGCCCTTTCGATGGCCTTCTTCGCCTCATAAGCGGCAGTCATATGCTCATTGAGAAGCAGGATATCTTCGCCTAGGGTATGTTTTTCTTCCCTTTCCGGAACATCTTTCGCGGCCTTGGCAGCCAGCGGACACTCCATCCGATCATCTCCTTTATCTTTTTATTCATATGCGTAAAACAAGAATAACACAAAGCCGCCTTAAGTCAAACTGAAAGCACAAATCCTAGTTAGTCCAAAAGATTATCATTCTCGCATCCGCCCTAGGCAGAAATCCGGGATTAAATTTACCGTCTCTCATAATATAAAGAACGGGCCAAAAGACCCGTTCCCGAAGTAAAAACTAAGCTTATTTTTTCTAGTCAAATCCCCACAGGACATACCCCAGGAATACCAATAGCGCAACGGCCAGAGTTATCCTAAGAACCAGAGAGGGAAAGCTCAGGATGTCTTTGGGGAGATCCTTTAATTTTTCGTAGTGGATCTTCATCAGCGATAGTTGAAAGATAAACGAGGGTTTGGACGGAATAGCTGAACTCTCTGCTAGTCAAGGTTCTCCGCATTCCCCACTTGCGTCTGCTTCCCCGTAGCAAGATCGATCATATACATCGCATACTGCTCGTTATCAGGATTATTCAAGGCCGCCTCATAAACGACCTTGCCGCCTGCCTGAGAGAAACGCGCTTTGCCCGCGACACTATAAGGGGCAGAAACCTCATATGACTGCGATTTTTGCGTAGTCAGATCATAGACTACGACAGAAGGATGCCATCCCTCCGTGCTCGGATCCTCAATAGCTACTAGTTTGCCCGATATCATATCAGAAGCAAATCCGTTCTTCCCACTTCCATCATATACCTGGGTTACAGAACTTTCATCTACCTCATAAACCTCATCCGGCCCGCCGAAAAGAATATATCCGCCCATGCCATAATTCTGTACACCAAGATAAATATTTTCCAAATCACGCCAGATGTTCACTGAGGCAGGTCCTTCTCTTTTTATTTCCCCCACCCTGACTCCGAGATTCCGCACCTCGAACACCGTACGATCTTCATTAGGAATGATTTCCAGCTCTTGAGTTACCGATACTCCTTCGTCCGCATCCGCATCTGAAGCAGTATTACTGGAAAAATCATCAACGTCACCTTCTTCATTTTTAACCAACTCCTCAAGCTTCGCACTCCACCACGAACTGCTGTCCGACTCCCCCCTCAGATACACCCCGTGAGTCAAGACGACCCCGATCATGAGCATGACGAACATCCCGAAAGCTACGAGCATATAATCATGGAGCATATTGTGCAGATCCTTGGATTTTTTGATTTCCATTTTGTTTTCTTTAATTTTTAGATATGAGATATTCAAACGTCGGCTCGGCCCGAGACCATACCGGCATGTATCGGTACAGGAATCTAACCGGTTTTCTTCATCCCCTTCACCACAGCATTCATGAACGCATCGAATACCGGGTGCGGCTTCATGAAGCGGCTCTTAAATTCAGGATGGAACTGAGTACCCAGAAGGAACGGATGGTCTTTGGTCCTAAGCTCGGCGATTTCCATAAGCTTGCCATCGGGAGACTTGCCGGAAAATACGATACCCGCTTTCTCCAGCTGCTCGATATATTCGGGATTGACTTCCCATCGATGCCTGTGGCGCTCGGAGATATTCTCGCTCTTGTAGGCATTATAAGCTATAGTGCCCGGTTTGAGAATAGCCGGATAAGCCCCCAGCCGCATGGTTGCGCCGAAATTCTTCTCTTTGAGATTCTTCTTCTGCTCCGGCATGATATCGATGACCGGATGCGGCGTCTTGGAGTCGATCTCGGTAGTGTGCGCCCCTTTGAGCCCGCAGATATTACGCGCGTATTCGATGCAGATGATCTGCATACCATAACAGATGCCGAGAAGTGGAATCTTATTCTCGCGGAGAAACCTGACCGCATTTATCTTTCCTTCGATGCCGCGCGAACCGAAGCCGCCCGGGATGATTACGCCGTCCAGCTCTTTCAGCTTCTCGATGCTCTTTGGGTCCTGTTCGAAATCTTCCGAGCTTATCCACTCGATCTTGGGCTTGAAGCCGCTCGACCACGCGGCAATCTTCACGGATTCTATGACAGAGATGTAAGAATCAGCCAGGACGTAGCTTCCGGAATTGAAATATTTGCCCACGATACCGATCCTGACCGTCTTCTCCAGGGCGCGGATCTTAATGACTTCTTTTCTCCACTCCTTTAAGTCTTTCACTTTCGGCTTCATCTTAAAAGCCGACAAGATCTTCTCCCCTAACTTCTCATCATCGTAATTTACCGGGATCTCATATATGAAATTGACGTCCGGCGAAGCGATGACATGATCGGCCGGAACGGAGCAGAAAAGCGCGATCTTCTTCTTGCGCACGTCGTCTACCGGCATCTCGCAACGGCAGAGGATGAAATCCGGCTGGATTCCTGCCGAATTGAGCGACCTTGCGGCATACTGCGTCGGCTTAGTCTTCATCTCCCCCACCATGTGCGGCACCGGCAGATAGCTCACCAAAAACACCATCACGTCATGCGGCAGCTCGGTCTTGAGCATGCGCGCCGCTTCCAGGAAGAGGATATTCTGGTATTCCCCCACTGTTCCGCCGATCTCTATCAGCACGAAATCCGCCTTGGTCGTCTTGGCGGCTTTCTTGATCCTGCCGATGACTTCGAGCGGGATATCCGGCACCACCTCCACATTCTTGCCGTCATATTCGAGATTGCGCTCGCGGTTGATGACAGAGAGATAAACGCGTCCGGTGGTCATATAATTTCCGGAAAGGATATCCGTATCCAAGAAGCGCTCATAATTCCCCAAATCTTGGTCAGTCTCCAGCCCATCATCGGTGACAAAAACCTCTCCATGTTCGGTCGGCGTCATCGTACCCGCATCCATATTGATATAAGGATCGATCTTGATCGCAGTCACCTTGTAGCCCTTGCTCTGCAGGATCCGGCCGATAGAGGAAGTCGCGACTCCTTTTCCTATGCCTGACATCACCCCGCCTGTCACGAATATGAACTTTGTTCTTGCCATATTGCTCGTTGATTAGATGATTTATGATATTAGACAGTCCTTCGAAGACCGCCGATCCGGTAATTTTCCAAGATTCGCACCGCCATTCCACAAAAAAATGGGGAGAAAATCCCCACTTCCGCTACTCCGCTTCGACAGTGACTCCGATCCGCGCTTCCAGACCGTGTTCCAAATCCAGAGTGACCTCGAATTCGCCCACCTCCTTGATCGGTTCATTGATCACTATATTCCCCTTATCGACTTCGAATCCCTTCGCCTTGAGAGCTTCGGCGATTTCCTCCGCCTTCACTGCAGCGTAGAGCTTCTTTGATGCATCGGCCTTGGCTTTGATGGCGACAGACTGTCCTTGTATCTTTGCGACTATCTCTTTGGCCTTCTCCCGCTCGGCTTCGGCCTCTTTTGCCCTCTCTGCTTTTATTTCCTCCGCTTTCCTGATCAATCCCTCGGTAGCTACTTTCGCGTAACCTCCAGGGAGGAGGAAATTCTTCGCGTAACCTCCGCTGACTTCCTTCACATCTCCCGTCCGCCCTAGGCTCTGCACGTCCTTGGTAAGGATTACTTTCATAGGTTTATCTTAATTTTAATATCTTCCCGATTATTCTCCCTCCGCCTCTCCTTGGACCAGTCTACATCAATTACGGAGAAAAATC
The DNA here is from genome assembly GCA_964503935.1 of uncultured Candidatus Saccharibacteria bacterium. GTDB lineage: Bacteria > Patescibacteriota > Minisyncoccia > JAHIHE01 > JAGLIN01 > STD2-77. The sequence goes on along the minus strand of CAZDCJ010000006.1, from coordinate 33,578 downwards.
AACGTCCCGCCGAAACTCTTCCGTCTCGTCCGACCGGCAGCCCGAAAATCGCGCTCAGGACCATTTATTGCCGCAGGATTTCCATGGCCTTATCGAACTGCGGGTCTTTGCCTGCGTTGTAGTCATCTATGGTATAATCCGCTTCGACGTCCGGTGCGATGCCGTCCTCGTTTATGTTGGTACCATTCGGAGTAAGCCACTTGGCGACTGTTATCTTGAGTGCTGAACCGTCTTTGAGTTCCGAGATGCCCTGGACCAGCCCCTTGCCGAAAGTAGTCTTGCCTACCAGCGTAGCGAGCTTGTAATCTTTCAAAGCGCCCGCCAATATTTCCGCCGCACTCGCGCTTCCTTCATTGATGAGCACCGTCATCGGTATATTCTCGAATCTCCTGCCTCCGCTCGCCTTATAGGCCTGGTCGGCTTCTCCCGACTGCTCGATTACCACGGTCTGTCCTTCACCGATGAATCTGCCGGCCACCTCCACCACCACATCCAGATATCCTCCCGGATTGTTCCGGAGATCCAGCACGATGCCCTTCGGATCCTGCGTGAGGATATCACCGATCTGAGCATCGAGTTCTTTGGCCGTATCCTGCTTGAACTGGGTAATCTCGATATAAGCGATCTGCCCGTCTTTCATCTCCCACCGGACGGTCTTGTCTATGATCGTATCGCGCGTAATATCGAAGCTCAGCACCTCTTCTCCCCGGATGATACCGATATGGACTGAAGTCCCTTTGTCTCCGCGGATCATATCTACCACCTCATCCACGTTCAGCCCTTCCGTGCTCTTGCCGTCCACCTCCACAATCCGGTCGCCTGCCATGAGGCCGGCTTTTTCCGCCGGATTGTCCTTGAGAGGCGCGATGATGACGATCCTGCCATCGCGATAGCCTATCTCCGCGCCGATACCCCCGAAGATACCCTTCATCTCGTTTTCCAGATCATCATTCTCTTCAGGAGTAAGAAATGTCGAATAAGGATCACCCAGCGATTCCACCATTCCGGCTACCGCTCCGTATACCATCTTCTGCTCATCCAGCGGCCCCAGTATATAGTTCTTCTCTACCAGATCCCAGGCATCCCAAAAGACGCTGAAATCGACCCTATCCTCATCCTGGGTCCGATCCCCTTTTACGAGCCCCAGGATATCTTCCGTGCCGCTTTGCGAGGGAAGAGCCGTACGCCCGTAATTGAAACCAGCCCCAAAGGAAAATATGAGCAAGACCGCGACCAAGATCAGGCTTTTTTTATTCGTTTGCATCTTGAGTTTGGTTATCTGTTACTTAGAATCACCCCCGCCCTTCTTCGAAAATATCCATGCAGGCGCTCCGGATCTTTCCATAATCGCCTCCTACCGGTAGAAGTATATACGCCCCGGCGGAAGTATGAGCCTGATACAGAAGCCCCTGCTCGCTGGTGTCGAAGACTTTGTGCCTGATGTTCGAGGTGTCGGCACTCCTTGACATTTCCGCCATCTCTTTTATCTCCCATAGTTCGGCATTTGTCCGGACATGGTTTCCCAGCGAGTCCAGGATTGCCACCAGCTTCACCGGATTTGACAGTATACCGGTGTTAAGCGCCTTCTCTTTCACCGCCACCAGTACCCTCTGCTGGCGCTTTGCCCGGTCAAAATCGCTGCTGCTGTACCGCGCCCGCGAATAAAGGAGCGCCTTCTGTCCGTCCAACGTATTCTTTCCCGCAGGCAGGGAAATGGACCCTTCTTCGAAAGGCACGCTCTCCACGAAAGGCTCATCCAGATAGACGGTGATTCCGCCGAGAGTATTGACGATTTCCTTAAAAGCCGTAAAATCCACGCTCGCTACATAATGTATGTCCAGGCCCGTGACTTCCTCTATCGCCTCTTTGCCATAGGCAAGCCCGCTTTTCCAATTCTTGTTAGAGACGCCGTAGGCATATGCCTCGTTGATCTTGCCCTCGTTATCGCTGTTAGGAATAGTCACATACAGATCGCGCGGGATGGAGATGAGAGCCGCCTGTCCGGTCTTGGGCTTGAAACTCATGACCATCATCGTATCGGTAAGAAGACCGCCGTTCGGATCCCCTTCTCCTCGGAGCCCCAGGAGCAGGATATTGAGCCTGTCCATCTCGTTGTTACGGATCTTATCGATCGCGGAAGCTTCGCCATCTTCCACCGGCAATATATTAAAACTGTCTCCGAGAGGGATCATCCTTATGATGCTCTTGATGAGAGAATTGCTCTCGCCCGTTATCTGATCGAAAGCGCTTCCTGTCTTATAGAAAAGATATCCTCCGCCCCAGACTATGAGAAGGACGGCCACTAAAAAAATGTTCCTCAATCTGAAGATTGATTTCTTTTTCTTCTTCTTGGATCCGTCCGTTCCGGAAGGTCTTATCTCAATTTCCTGGAGTTCCCGTACTTCGAATCCTCCGTTGTCATCGGTATTAGACATAAGCTGGAATTTTTATTTATTTAGCCATAATAGAATGATACTACAATCGGAATAAAAAATCAAAGGAGGAGATCCGTCAGAAAGAGTGCTACGCGAATAGCTGTTTTGGGCTTATAATAAAGCTTTTTAGCTGTTTACTCCAATAAGCAAGGACAGCCCCCTTCCATATCGCAAGGACTGTCCTTTGTACCGAATTTGCGCGCTCGTATGACGGTCAAGGCTCTTGTTCCATCTCCTTTTCCCCCACATCCTCCAGCTTGTAAAGCGCCGCAAGTATTATGACGAAGAACATCAGGACCTTGTCGTTAAGAAGGACTACATCAAATAGTCCATAGACGCATATCCAGATGAAAGAGACCAGGAAAGAGCATGCCAGGAGGCGGAGTTTATCTTCTCTGAGCTTACGGGAAAGGCGAAAAAGCTTTTCCGCGATACGATACGATAGCCAGATGAAGATGCCGAGTCCGATAATTCCCATCTCAACCAGGACTTCCAGATAGATGTTGTGTGCGGAAGCTCCCATCTTGCTAGTGGCCGTATTTTCCGAAAGAGCCAGAGGGAAATTCCCTACCCCGATCCCTACGACCGGATGCGCCGCGAAAGATTTCACAGAGTCGCTCCATATTTCCATCCGACCCTTGTTGGAAGTTTCCGCGAAATCGGAAATGGACCATGTCCGCTGAAGGAGGGCGTTCTTCCTTTCCCCGGACAGTATCCTCCCCTCATTTATCAGCTGCACGTCCTGATTCACGCTGAGAATAACGGCCGCAACCGGCACCATCACGAGGAAGAGCAATATCGAGGCGAGAACCTTCTTGTAGATATCCTTATTCCGTAGGTAATCATCCGTATCCATTATCCGTCCCCATCGCGGCATTTTCTCTTGAAGATAGAAGTAGAGCGCCGCTGCGAGAGCCCCCAGCCATCCGACCCAGGCGCCGCGCGTTCCCGAGAAATAAATCGCCAGTAGCATCAGAGCTATGACCTCGGCGTACCGGCGCATATCGGATTTCTCTTTGGACGCGAAAGAATAGTAGAGAGCAAGCGGCATGAAGATGATCATGAGAAGCGCGAAGGAATGCGAATCCGGCATCAGCGAGAACATCCGGAGGGTCGGCGGTATCTCCCCCAGGGTATCATAATATGAGAACCAGGTATTGCTGTAGCTCAGAAGCACCATCGTCTGCTCGCCATACAGGGCATTGATGACGTAATTATCCCACATTCCCCAGAAATCATGGAGAGTCATGAAGAAAGTCAGCCCGAACTGTCCATATCCGACCGCGAGGATTCCCACCCCCGCGATAAATACCGCACGGATTATCCGGAGGACATCTTCTTTGCTCTTCGCTGCGAAGTACACGATGCCGAAGAGCAATAAGATGCTTCCGAGGAAGATCAATTCCTTTATGCCCGCGCCAAGGTCCGCCGCGAAAAATAACGATAATATCCCGGCAAGAAAGAAAGCGACAGCGCCGCGCGCGACGCCATGATAATTAGAAGTCTTCGCTTCCGCGATCATGTTCCTGAGACGCGAGAAGATCTCACCCCTCTTACCGGCAAGGCTAAGTTCCCTTTTCCGGAGCGTCTCGATTATCGCGAACTTCTCTAAAGACACCTTGAAGATGAAGAACAGGAGTGCGAACCTCCAGACACTCATCGAGGCGGACAATACGCTCGGCGGAAGGACGACGAATATCGGGATGGAATATATGAAGAACTCCAGCGCTTCCAGATCCGGAAGCTTCCCTATCCCATAAAGCAGGATAAAGAGCGTAATATATGCCATATTATAGTCCGCGACACGCGCCGCGATAAGGAGGACCGTCAGGAGCTGTGCGACCCACAGGGCTTTTGCGAGGTTTTTCATGATATGAGCTTAGGCTTATTTTAATCTTAAGATGGACGAAAGGGTTTTCTCGGCACAGCTATTCCAGTCGAATCGGCGGATGTTCTCTTTCCCTTTCAGAGTGAGAGCAGTGCGGTATCGCGCGTCTCCCAGCACTTTTTCGAGGCTAATATAGATATCATCTTCTTTATTCTCGGGCACGGATTCCACCGAATCGCCCCCCACCTCGATGAGCGAAGTATTGCGGCTGGTTATGACCGCCGCTCCAAAATACTGCGCCTCCACCACCGGCAAGCCGAAACCCTCGTAATCCGAAAGATAGATGACCGCTTCCGCGCCGCTATAGAAAGCCATGAGCTCCTCTTCGGAGACGGAATCCGCGCGGACGATACCCTTTCTGCCTGCTCTTTCGTTCGCCTCGGATATCAGGGCATCTATATCTACGGATGGAAAAGTCTTATTCTTTCCGACGATCATGAGCTGATAATCCCCGCCCTTTCCGGACAACCTCCCGAATGCCCCTATGATTTCGGGGATGTGCCTCCGGCTGAACATCGTTCCCACGGAAAGGACATATTGCCCGAGTCCGTACTTTTCCTTTACTTCTCTCATCTTCTCATCTCCGGCTATCCGAAAATTGCCGTCCGGCGCAAGTGGCGTGACGACGACCTTGACCGGATCAGTGCCGTAATACTTCGTAACCTCCTCCTTACTATAAGCGGAGGGCGTAAAGATGATATCGGCGTAGCGCGCCGATATTTTGGAAAGCGTCCGGAGAATGAACTGGCTCTTGCCGTCGAACCACTCCGGATGCGCCTCGTAGGAAATATCATGAAGGACGATCGCGGATCTTACCGGACAGAAAAACGGCCGGAGGTAAAAAGGCGAAAAGAAAAAATCAGCCTTGTCTCTTCTGAGGCTGTATGGCAAGAGGATATGCTGGAAGAAGAAATTGCTGGAAAATCCGAGCGGATTCTCCAGTCTTTTCAAGATGAAGTTTTTACTCTCCAGATATTCCCGCTTGGGAATCTCGTCTTTGAAATATAGGATGAATTCGCAGTCCTTCTTCTCTTTCCAAGCCCCGAGGAGATTCTCCAGATACCTCCCCACCCCGGTCTTATTCCCCTCCAGACTCCGCGCGTCGATTGCAATTCTCATAAAGGGTGACCTATTAAAACTAATGTGTATTACCTAGGTAATTTTAGGAAAAATACGGCCTTAAGTCAAACAGAAAGCGGATATCTGGTTTCTGTCTTAAAAGAGTGGGACTAAGGAACTGAGTTATAGTCAAATCCTCGATTCTCGCTTTTGCGGGAATGACAATCAAATTTGTCATCCTGAACTTGTTTCAGGATCCTCATTACATTACGCACCAACTACAAATATAGGGTTCTGACTTAATATTACGAAGATGCTGAAACGAGTTCAGCATGACAGCGCAGGCCTAGATTACAATTGGTCATCCTGTGCCATACAGAACGATGACGCCCGAAGCAACGAAAGGCAACAAAAAACAACGGCTTGGGACCATTGCTTCCTCTTCTAAACCCGCAATCCTTGCGAACTTGATAGACTCTATACCATAAATAAAAAACAACGGACCTGAATCCGTTATTTACTTTTCCAAGGCTACAATGACTTATAAACTTGGAAATTTTTAGGAAGATCAACGCTATTTGACCTTCCAATCTTTAGACATTTTAGATTGCTTAAAATTTCAGCCTAAGATATTTTGCCGCAAATTCCTTGCGGACAGTAGTATTGGGAATACGCAGTTCTGGATATTTTTGGTAAGTATAAAGGATTGGCAGATTCTTATTGAGGCTGCGGTAAGCACTTCGTACTCGTTTATAGGTGTAGAACCACCTTCTTGTTTCTGGATTGAAAGTCTTTTCTTTCAGGAATTCCTGCCATCTTTCATGCCAGTCATCCGGCATATCTTTAATTTCATCCTCGTAGCTTCGAGGAATACGCAGCGCGATCCTTCGCAATTCAATGCTAGCCGGAAGCTTGGGTCTGGTAGTCGGATATCGGTTGACGATCTGCAACTGGTGGAAATGACACATTCGGATATGAACATCCCAGAATACGTCGAATAATCCCGGTTTTCCGTCAATTACTGCCGCATCTGTCTCAAAGCCTTGTTTTTCCAGTTCAAACCGCAATTCCTGGTAAACGCGAATGGCCTCGGTCTTGGATAGTTTCCAGGCAAGATTCTTTTTAAGATGAGGGGCACGGATAACAGCAATGCCGTAAGCTCTTCTGATAAAAGTCATGTCCGTGACAACTACAACAGGGCAGGGTTGGATCTTTGGTTTTTCAATAATAGCCTTATCCGATTGATCCTTAATCCATTGCCGACTGCGCTTACGCTTTTGCGCCAACTGCGGGACCGTTTGTCTTTGCCATGCATATTCTTTCCAAAGCACTTTTTGCAAGATTGATTTTCTGGATTTCGTAAGAAATTGTGTTCCGCGATCCTTGCAGAAATACCGTTGCTTATTCCTGGCCTTGCCGTATTTCTTGGTATGCTAAGAACCGCATTTTGGGCAATATCTAGCGTTTTTTTATAACCATACTGTAATTTATCTACCGATTATGGCTACAGTATCGCACAAAATGCAGTTTTCAGCATTACATATTTAGTATTATCCCACGTTTAATATTTCTTTCTAAAAACAAAAAACCTCAACTCCCCCTCGCGGGGGCAATCGAGATTTTCCGTTAAAAAGACTCTACTTTACGGCGTCCTTGAGGCTCTTTCCAGCCTTGAACTTCGGAACAGTCATAGCCGGGATCTGGATCTTCTGGCCAGGGTTCTGCGGGTTGACGCCGGTGCGAGCAGCACGCTTGCTGACATCGAAAGTACCGAATCCGGTCAGAGCGACCTTCTCGCCATCAGTCAAAGAGTTGGTGATAGTGTCGATAATAGCGCTCAAGATCCTTTCGACGTCCTTCTTGGAAGAATCCGTCTTGGAAGCTACACTGTCGATCAATTCATCTTTTGTCATTGATACACCTCCCTTCTTCTTAAATTGATTAAGCACTCAGATGCGATGCTATATTTTGAAAGTCTTATATGCGATTCAAATTCATAAGTGCATTATAACAAATGGCTGAAATAAGGCAAGCGTCTCAGTTTTTGACCGTGACGATCTCTCGGATTCTGTCAATACCCGTCGCCTTGCCGGTCTTCTCATCGATCGTGAGCATCGCCCCTTCGAGCGATACCTCTCTATCTTCCTTGAGACGATATTTGAAAGGCGCGCCTTCGGTAAACTGCTTGATCACGGGATCAATCTCGCACCCCAAAATGGAATTCCTCGCCCCCACCATGCCGGCATCCGTCAGATAAGCCGTTCCTTCAGGCAAAATCTCTTCGTCCGCCGTCTGCACGTGGGTATGCGTCCCCAGAACCGCCGATACCCGGCCATCCAGATATCTTCCCAGCGCTTTCTTCTCACTGGTAGTCTCTGCGTGGAAATCCACCAAGACGATCCTGGCCTTTTCGCCTTGGGAATCTTCCTCGAGTATCTTATCTACTATTTCGAACGGAGAAGTGAGTTCCTTGTCGATAAAGACTCTTCCCATGAGGTTTATCACAAGTATCTTCTCGCCCGCCTTCTCGAAATACCTGCGACTCATCGCGGCCTCGTAGCCCGGCAGATTGGCCGGCGCGACGAAATCCAGATCTCCAGCCTTGAGAATATCAAGCGCCTGCACGTTATCCCATGCGTGGTCTCCGCAGGTAAGAATATCCACCCCGGCAGAAAGCATCTCTTCCACCGTCCTTCGCGTCACGCTCCTCCCGTGCGCCAGATTGTCGCTATTGGCAACGACCACATCTATCCCGAGCTCTGATTTCTTCTCCGCGATGAACTTGGCTACGGCCTTGCGGGCCGGTCTTCCTACCATGTCTCCCAAGAATAATATGCGCATAAATATAGATTATATGGATTTTCTTACGTGTCATTCCGGAATTCTACGATTAATCAATCTCATATCGGGATCCCGGATATATCCTTTCCAGAAGATTCCGAGATGACAGACAGAAGATATTCCTCCGCCTTGATAGATGATCCGCCTCAATGGCAAAAGACGCATAAGGTCATGCGTCTTTGTAAAATATCTATCTCGCGTATTCCACGGAACGAGTCTCGCGAATGACATGCACCTTGATCTCACCCGGATAGTTGAGCGTCTCCTCGATACGGTCCGCGATGCCGCGGGACATCTTTGCCGCGCTCAGGTCATCGACCTTCTCCGGCGTGACGAATACGCGCACTTCCCTTCCTGCCTGGATGGCATAGCTCTTCTCCACTCCTTCGAAGGAATTGGCGATATTCTCAAGCTCCTCGAGGCGCTTGATGTAATTCTCCAGCGTATCTTTACGCGCGCCCGGCCGAGACGCCGAAATGGCGTCCGCTACCTTGATGATGACCGCCTCGGTGCTCTCGTAGGGAAAATCCTCGTGATGCGACTTCATCGCGGTAATGATATCCTCTGAGACGCCGAATTTCTTGAGTATATTGATACCGATCTCGACATGAGTTCCCTGGATCTCGTGATCCACTGCCTTGCCGATGTCGTGCAATAGTCCGGCCTTCTTGGCGACCGTCACATCCGCCTTGATCTCGCTTGCGATCGATGCCGCCAGCCGCGCCACCTCTACCGAGTGTAAGAGCACGTTCTGCCCGTAGCTGGTACGGTATTTGAGGCGTCCGACAAGATGAACGAGCTTAGGATCGAATCCTACCACACCCAGATCGGCGACAGCCACCTCGCCCGCCTCTTTGACGGAATTGATGATTTCTTTCTTTGTCTCTTCCACCACTTCCTCTATGCGGGCCGGATGGATACGCCCGTCCGAGATAAGCTTTTCCAGAGAGATTTTGGCAACCTGCCTCCGGATCGGGTCAAAACCGGAAATTATGATCGTTTCCGGCGTGTCGTCGATGATGACTTCTACTCCGGTCAGCTGCTCCAAAGTCCGTATGTTCCGCCCTTCGCGGCCGATGATCCTTCCTTTCATCTCATCACTCGGGATCTCGACGGTCGAGGTGGTCGTCTCCGCAGTGTGCGTACCGGAATATTTCTGGATGGCCTGCACTATGATATTGTTGGCCTTCTTGTTGAGCTCCTCGATACCTTCCGCTTCCAAGTGCTTCATCCTTTTCAGGATCTCATCCGCATTCGCCTTCTCCACCCTTTCCAAGATGATGGTCTTCGCCCTTTCTTTGTCCAATTCCGCGATCTTCTGCAGCTTCTCAAGCTGCTCGGTCTTGATATTCTCGACCTCCTCTTTGATACCCATTATCTGCTTGCTCTTCTCCTGCAACCCCTCCTTCTGCTTTTCCAGTTCGGACGACTTCTTATCGAGCGCATCCTCTTTCTTCGCAATCCTTTCCTCGTTGCGCGCGATCTGCCTTGTCCTTTCGCTCTCGTCCGCTTTCGCGTCCTCGAGTATCTTCACCGCCTTGTTCTGTGCTTCCAAGACTGTCTCCGCCGCCTTGTCTTTCGCCTCAGTAAATATCTTACTCACTTTGGCCTCTGCGCTTTCAACCTGCTTCTTGGCAAAGAATTTCCTGCCGTAGTATCCTATTGCCCCTCCCGCAAAAAAAGCCGCAAGGCCGATGCCTAAAACGCTTATTATATCCATTGTTTTCTCCTAAGTCAGTTAGAGGAGATTAATGCATGCGAAAATATGTCCGGACGGGCATGTTCTTTATAAGAAAAAACCCACCCCCCTTTTCCCTGAGGGTATCCGAGAATTTTTGTTTTGGTCCAAATCTTCTTGTGAAAAATACTTGAATTTTGAGGGAGAAAGCAGCATATTTTATCATCTTCTATAATACGAACGCATCCATTAAATCCAGCCAACCGAAAAAATTAAAGTTACTTAAATACGATTTAATACTATCAGAAGGACAAATGGTTGTCAAAAATGGAAGAGAAGCGACCTAAATGGCCGATTCAGGCTATCCGAATGGGGATAAGATGCCTTATTCTGGCACGAGTCCCAAGTATTCAGGGATTAAGATCGCTTCATCGTTGGTTCAATCGTCTCGGTTAAACCTAAGGTTTTGATTTCAAACTGATTAAAATAAGAACGGTCATCACAAAGAAAGCGAGAGGTTGTCCCCGCCTCCTTGTCTTGTCATACTGGACTCATTTCAGCATCTTCGTGATATGAGATTTAGTCCACATTATTTCGGATTGAACGCCGCATACAGATGATCCTGAAACAAGTCCAGGATGACAGCCGCCGCTTATCCTATTACGTAGGATTATAAAATCACGCAGACCAGAGCCTGCTGCTCCAGAATTCTGATTTAGTTCTTCCGGAGCGCTTCGATCGGACTCAGGCTCGCCGCCTCTTTGGCCGGATACCATCCGAACACTATGCCGAAAAGCGCCGCGACAAAGAAAGATACGAAGATAGTCCCATAAGACATCACGAACGGCCATTCCATCCCGAGAAAGTTGGTTATCATATACGCGATCAGATAAGAGAACGATACGCCAATCACTATGCCGATAAACCCGCCCAAAAGCGATATTGCGACCGCCTCCATGACGAATTGATTCATTATATCACGATACCTGGCGCCTACCGCTTTCCTGAGCCCTATCTCCCTGGTCCTTTCCGCCACGATGACCAGCATGATATTCATGATCCCGATACCTCCTACGAAGAGAGAAATCGCCGCCAGGAGCCCTAGGAGGATCGATATGGCCGTCGTAATCGAATCCACTGACTTCATGGCCTCGTCCATCGTAAAGATCTCGAAGTCGTCATCCTTGGGATTGCTTATCTTATGTCTTTCTCTCATAAGTCCGGCCACCTCGTACCGAGCCTGTCCGAGATAGGATTCGTCTTCCAGCTTGATGCCTATCTCCTGGATATGGTCCACTCCCGCGATCATCTTCTGGAAAGTGTCGATCGGCATCATCAACAACTCGTCCATGCTGATCGTCATTATCTCCCCCCGCTCCTTAAGCACTCCGATCACTTCAAAATTCTTATTCTTTATCTTGATATCCTTCCCTATCGGATCGCCGTCGCCGAAGAACTTCTCGGCTATCTCCGAACCGATGACGACTACCTGCGCCATACCCTCGTCATCGGCATCGGTATAGAAGTTCCCTCTTTCCACGACGGTCATCGGATCTATGGCCTGATAATACGCGTCCGACGCTATGATCATCGCCTGGACCTCCTCTTCCTTGTAGGTCGCAAGCTCCATCCCCGACGAATATCCCGACGCGGTCCGTATATAAGGGAAGCGGTCCCGATCGCGTAGTGCCTCGGCATCCGACGCCTTGAGCGTGGTTATCACCACCCCCTGCATAGTCGAACGCATAGTGCTCATCATATCCGACCCCGGGGCCTTTATTTCTACCGACATCACGTCCGAACCGAACGAATTGAGCTGTTCCATGATGAGAGCGCGCAGCCCCTGGCCGGTCGAGACGATCATGATGACCGCCGCCACGCCGATTACGATGCCGAGCACCGAGAGCCCCGTCCGAGACTTGTTCGAAGTGAGCCCGCCGAGCGCCAGCTTCATGGTCTTGAGTATCTTTGGAGAGTTGATTGACATATTATATTCGATAAGATAATATTTCCTTGCATTTCAAATATACAGGAAAGGAGATAAGCATGGAAGAAGCCATAGGAGTACCAGAAAAAAATGCAAAAGAGAAGAAGCCTGTCTCACAGATGTCCGAGGAAGAGATTTACGAGGAACTTTCCGGTCTCAAGCATCCAGATAACACGGCACGGATAACGGAACTCGAGGCTGCCCTGGGCGAATATTCCGGAGCCGGTTCTACGAGTTAAACAAAAATAAATCATATCGTAATCGGATCATATTATCATACAGCTATTATGCTGTTTCTTTTTTATCCGAAATCTTTAAGGCGTAGATAGCGCATCGCCGTATCCTTCCTATCAACATATCATATAAGATATAAAGGAATGTATTACATTTCAGGAAAATATAAGGGGTTAGTAATAAAGAAATCCGCAAGTGAAATGACCTATACGGAAGTAATGAATGAATCGGCCAGTGATCCGCACGAAAGAAGTGAGGAGCTTATGACCAGACTCAAAGAAGTCGATCCGATGGAATCAGCACTCCCGGATGAGATGACGAGCCTGGTACCGTAAGCTCTTCCCGATGAGCAAACAATAATTTTTTCAAAAAACGCAGCCATCATCGGCTCTTTTTTTATTCGTATCGGAGCGACTCGATAGCGTTAAGGCCCGCCGCCTTATAGGCCGGATATATCCCGAAAAGAAGCCCGATAGCCGTCGATACGCCGACCGCCAACAAGATCGAATCAAGGGATATTATCAGTTCCCAATGGTAGCCGATCGAAGAGACTATGAACGCGACGAGATAAGAGAAGATCGAACCGCCTATCATCCCCACCACGCCGCCGACAAAAGTCAGCATCACCGCTTCGACCAGGAACTGCGCGACGATATCCCGACGCTTGGCGCCTAGCGCTTTACGAAGACCGATTTCCCGGGTACGTTCCGTGACCGAGACCAGCATGATATTCATGATGCCTATGCCGCCTACAAGGAGTGAAATGGCCGCGATCGCGCCCAGAAAGATGTTGAGCGCTCCGGTTACCGTACCGATGATATCCAACGCCTGGCTCATGCTCCGGACCGTGAAATCGTCATCCATGCCCTCTTTGATATTATGCCGGTTACGGAGCACCGATTTCATCTGCGCGACGGCCTGATCTATATTATTCTCATCATCTATCTCGGCGCGCATCATGGAGATATGGTCTATGCCCAGAAGGATCTTCTGGGCGGTAAGCACGGGAACGTATATCTGATCATCCTGCGCGGAAAGGAGCGAGGATCCTTTCTTTGCAAGGACCCCTACCACAGTAAAGCTCTCCTGTCCGATCTTCATCTTCTTTCCCAGCGGATCCTCGTCTTCAAAAAGATCATCGGCGACAGCATACCCCAAGACCGCGTTCTTTACCACTACTCCGTCCTCTTCCTTAGCAATGAATCTTCCCTTCGCTACCTCGGCATTCTCCACCTCGAGGAAATCCGAAGTGACTCCGGAAAAATCCGCGTTCTTGGCTTTATTGCGATAAGTGACTTCCATGTTGCCATTAGCATAGGATGTAACCGCCACCACATGCGGAATGGAAGCGATTTCCCTGGCATCATCGAAAGTGAGCGTCGTAATCACTTTTCCCATCATCTGCGAAGGCATCCCCCCGCCCTCCTCATCGCTTCCCCCCGGCAGCACTCCGACCAATTCGCCTCCGAAAGTCTCCAGCTGCGAAAAGACATAGCTCTGCGCGCCCGCGCCGATCGCCATGATCGATATCACCGACCCCACCCCGATTATCATGCCGAGCATCGTAAGAAATGACCTTCGCTTGCTGGCGACGATATTCTTCCACGCGAAATTGATCGTAAACCTGGTATTCATGAAAAATATTATGAGAAGTATCTGCGATTAATATCAAACGATAGCAAATATGCGAAGGCGACGCATACTTCCTCTCCCATCGGGAGAGGAGTTGGGGTGAGGGGGAATAATAGATTCTATCCTGTTTATCTCGAGTTATGAATGCGCGCGGGATAAATCCCGCTACTCCAAAATGCGACACCCCAGCACCTTGAAACACCACCCCTCTTGAGAAAGGAATAAAAGCCAGTATAACTGTTTCTTTTTCAAGATTCCATTCCTGTCATCTTACCTCCTGCAACAGCCACACCTTTCTTACTTCGCATAATCCCCCTGCCTGGCAAGCCGGCGATTCAAGACCTCGTCGTCGCTCAGGATGAGTCCGTCCTTGATGCGAAGCGTCCGCCGGGCGCACTCGGCCGTCTGCTGCTCGTGGGTCACCATCACGATCGTCGCCCCTTCCTCGTTGAGGTCCTGGAGGATTTCCATAATCTCCTTGCCGGACTTGCTGTCGAGATTTCCCGTCGGCTCGTCCGCGAGGATAAGCTTGGGGCCATTGATGAGCGCGCGCACGATTGCCACGCGCTGCTGCTCCCCTCCGGAAAGCTTGTTGGGACTGTATCCGAGGCGATGCCCGAGCCCGACTTTCTCAAGGAGCTGTTTTGCCTTCGCTTCCGCCGCTTTCATATCGCAGTTCGCGAGATAGGTCGCCGGGAGAAGGACGTTGTCGAGCACCGAAGTCCGTTCGAGCAGATTATACGACTGGAATATGAAGCCGATCTTCTCGCTCCGGAATTCCGCCAGCTTGTCATCATCAAGCTCGCCCGTATCAAGCCCTTCGAAGCAGTATCTGCCCGAAGTGGGCTTGTCGAGAAGCCCGAGGATATACATGAGCGTGGACTTCCCGGAACCCGAAGATCCCATGATCGCTACGAACTCTCCTTCCCGGATCTCGAAGGACACGCCTTTTACTATCTGCGTCTCAAGACCGCCGTTATCGAATGATTTCTTGATGTTTTCAACTTCTATTAGACTAGGCATAAATACTTATCTTAGCCGTATAAATTATTGACAGAATATATGATTTAGCGTAAATTTCAAGCACTATGAAAATTTGGAGGGAAAATATATATGTGTGATGGCAAATGCCAGACGATGAGATTCTTAGGACATCTTTCAAAGCAAGAAGGACAACCCAACAAAGTAGACACTATCATCAAAGCCATCAGGAACTTGAATGCTGAATGTGAAACTTGCCCTTGCAAAGACCTTAAGCTGCAAGAAGATTGTATCTTGGAGGGATATAAGTGCCTGCCTTCTATAATCTGCTCGTTTTCGCAAGCGCCTGCAGGATATATTGTGATTGCCATATTCACATGCGGGTGTCTGCCCCTCGAGAACAGCGACCTGAGAAAGATTACAACCGAAGCTGAAAGGCTGGAACAGGCTGCCGCAGCGTTGACCTAATGACGGATACCGAAAAAACGGTATTCTTTTTTTTATTTTCACCCCGTCTTATCCTCTCATTACGAGCCTTGATATTGTCATTGCGAGGAGGTACTCCAACGAAGCGATCCCGCCACCATGCTAAAAGCATAAGAGATAGAGTTGCCGTCCCCGAATTTTTCTCGCATATCTCAAATCCGTAAATTTTTCCATTCCGGATTGACGCTCTCGATAAGTGCTATCTTCTTCTTTCTGGAGCCTCCCTTGAGCTGTTTCTCTCAGACAATCGCCACCTCGATATCAGTATATTCTTCGCAATAAACCGGCTTATCCAGATTATACCGAAAGGAGAAGCTTTTCTTTATCTCCTTTTATAAAGCGCTGTTCCATTCTTTTGGAAATATCGGATATAACTCCCGTATACAAGGTCGCATTCCTCCCGTTGGTAAGGATATAGACATAATAATGCTTGAAATCCATATTTTTATCTATCTTATGAGATTTCTCACGGGATTGCTTCGTCACCGGAGTACCGGCTCCTCGCGATGACAAATGTATCTTTTCTTATTTCTTCTCAAGGAACGTAACCACCTCCTGCCCCTCCACAAGCCCGCTCTTCAATTCATATTCGGAATCTCCTTTGAGACCGACCTCCACCGGAATCTCTCTCACTTCTTCGTCCACTACTATCTGCACATACTTAAAGCCGTCTTTTTCCTTGAGAGCCTGGAATGGGATCTTGAGCACGTCCTTCTTCTCCGCGGTGAGGATGTCGAGATTGGCGGTCATGCCCGGCTTCACCACCTCGCCATCGCCGGTAAAGAGCGTGGTCACCCGGTAATAGATGATGCCCGAGATCTCCGTCTCCGCCGGATCGATCTCGCTGATTTCTCCGGTGAATTTCTCGTCAGATCCCAGAGCGTCGAAAGTAATCTCCACCGGGTCACCCACTTTGAGCTTGGCAATCTCCACTTCGGAGATATTCGCCTTGATTTCGAAGCCTTCGGGTATGATAATGGACGCGAACGGCTCGGTCATGGAAGCAAGCTCTCCGACTTCTCCGTTCACCGCCGTCACCACGCCGTCATGCGGCGCCGCAAGGACCATGTCCCGAAGCTGCGTCTCTATAAGCTCTACATTCGCGCGAGCTTGCTCCACTTGCGCCTCCGCCGCCAGCACCTGCGAAGAAGAAGCCCCAGAAGCCACATTAGCAAGACTGTCCTTGGCTTGTTTCAATTGCCCTTCGCTGGAAAGGACCGCATTCTGGGCACTGTTAACCTTCGCAGTCGCCGCCGATCTTACCGAAGAAAGGCTGTTTTCGCTGACCGAAAGAGCGCTCGTCGCGGAATTGACCGCCGACTCGGCATTCGTAAGGCTAGTCTGGTTCGCTACTTTCTGAGTGGATATACCCTGCTCCTTGGTCGTGAGAGTCGCGATAACAGTATTAAGACCACTGCGCTCAGTAGCGATGCTCGTCTTGAGCACATCCAGTTCCGCCTGCGTAAAAGTAGAAGACGTGATTGTCGCTTGGAGGACCGCATAGGTATCCGAAAGGGTGGTCCGTGTCTTGTCCAGCGCGTCTTGCGTCCTGTCTATGGCCTCTTCGATATCCTCATGCGTCCTGTCTCCGGAAACATTGTTCTTGAAAGCCACAGCGGCATCGTAGCTGCTGCGAGCCGCCGCTTCACTTGCCTCGGCACTACGCAGAGTCTGGGTATTTGTGACCCCCAGCGTATTCTCGGCATCATCATCTTCCTTGACTGTCGTATTCGTATTGATAGCATCGCCGCATGCCGTAAGGGCGCTGATCATGCCGTCCCACGCCGCTTCATAGGCATTATCCAGACTGTTCTCGTTGCTCATCTCCGTATTCTCAAGGCTATTCTCGGCGCTCCGGAGGGAGATTTTCGCGCCTTCTACCGACGATTCGGCGCTCCGGATCTCCTTTTCCGTGGAAATCTTCGTATCCTCTAAGCTCTGCTTGGCGCTCATAAACGCTATCTCGGCGTTCTCGACTGTTGTCGCCGCGACCTTCACCTCCTCGTTGCTCGCCCCTTCCAGGACAGTCTGGAGACTTGCCTGGGCAGCTAGGAGAGCCGACTGAGATTGCATGAGCTGCGCATCCAGCTTCGACGTATCCAGCTTCGCCAGAACATCACCCTCTTTTACCGTATCCCCGACTTTCACATTGACCTCTTTGATCTTTTCTGAACTCATGAATCTGAGATCAATCTTCTTTGCTGCCTCCACCGTACCCGTGGCCGAGACTGTCTGCACCATATCTCCACGCTCCACTTGGGCGCTGGTATAATTGAGCGGCGCTTTCTTGGTTGCGGCGAAATATGCGTAACCGCCGAACAGTATGACTACCGCGGCAATTATCATCACGTTCCTTTTCTTCATATTCATCAATTATTTATTCTTCTCGTGTGGATGCCGGGCCGAGACCGCCTTCTTAGGCTGCCGTATCGACTTTTTCTACCACTATCATACCGGCTTTTTCATATATGTCATCAGAAGCAGAAGTAAGCAGACCCTCCACCCGGATTTCCGTATCGACTCTTATCGTACCAAGGACATTTTGGCCGAAATCGGGATTATCGAGGCTGTAATGGTTCCCGTCTTTGTCACGCAGACCGAAGATGCAGATATCATTATGAGGCACATTGATATCCTTGAGCGGCAGGCAGACGAAAGTGCCAAAGATGGTAATCGGCGACGAAATCGCGCCGTATGACTCTTCCTTCGCGTCTTCGGCGAATTTTTTCCCGTCAGGCATGGTGCATACTTCCCCGGAGGAATCCGCGGTCGGATAACCAGCCGCTACGCACTCGGCGAAAGAAGCTATCTCCCCCGTGCCTGCGCCTTCCTCCCGTTTCTCTTCGTAAACGGAATCAGTTGATACGAGAAGGGCGATAGCGCCGGCTGATATCATAAAGGCTGCGATCCACGTTTTTTTCATATCGATAGCTTATTTGTTCTTCTTATCTTTTATGACCATATCGAGAGCCGAAAGCTGTTTTCGGAGATTGCTGGAGAATTTCTCTATCCCGGCAGTCTTCGACATGACTAGGATGTTGTCGTCCATCCGGAATACGAGGAGTTTCTCCCCCTTCTCCAGATTCATCGCCTTCCTCGCCTCCGCCGGCACCACCACCTGCCCTTTCTCTCCCAGCGTGGTCATGCCAAAGAATGATTTATTAAAGTTGAACATCTTCATATATTCGGATTAATCCTAAAAGTAGGAAAGGTATGATTACAAATCCATTATAGGACATATTGCGGAGATGTCAAAAAGGCTTATTCTTACCTAAAAACAAAACAGATGCATTTTCCGGAGAAAATGCATCAAGGTTAATTTTGCAAAACAAGTTATTGAAAGAAAAATAGAAAATTATATTTAATCTTTTGCTTTATTTAAAGATAAGAAATTCAATTTTCTATTTTTCTTTCCCCCCTACCCTCCTTAAGCGTGCACCAACTCAGGTTTTTTGTGACACCCGATTTCTACACGTCGCGAATAAACCACTATGGCCTCTTCTGGAGAAAATATTCCTTCTACTATTCTCCCGTCTTCGGTAGTCCCTCCGAAAAACTTTAATCTAAGCTCGGTAGCTCGCGCTTTTCTGTCCTCTGAAGTCATAATCCTCTTAGGGGAAGGATCATTGACTACGGCGGGGACTACTATGACTTGGCCTACACCCGATCCGGGATTAAAGGCCGGATCGTGTTCGATTAATTTTCCTTCATACAAATCCATTTAAACACCCTTTTATTGTTAATTTACTCTATCTTTATCCTTTCTATTAGCCCTAAACAACCCTAAGGACTAATCCGAAAGAACAGATTCATGAGAGTAAATTACTCATACTTTATCATATTATCCCAACTTGTCAATACGTCATTTTTCCTGTATGCTAAAGACAAGCTCATACTTTAAGATAGCGATATATGGCAGATATAAGAAAACCGGCATATCAGGGACGACCCGATCCGACCAAGGTCGCCCAGCGTTTCATGCAGCTGATAATCCTACTCCTTGTCCTGGGATTCCTGCGGGCGGGAGTTGAAAATAGATGGTTTGAATCCATCATAAGGTTCATAGAATCGTGATCTAGCATCGGAAAAGATATCCTTCCACGATAAAAGACGCGTCAAGACGCGTCTTTTTCATATTTGCTATAAAGGGCATTGTCATCCTGAACCATGTCATCCCGGACTTGATCCGGGATCCGCGCCTGTTTCAGGATCCTCGCTATATGACGTCGGAACTCTTAATTTATAGACTAAACGTAATACTAGATGCCCGCCTCGACTCGCTATTCGGGACCGGGATCAGGATAAGGAGGGTAAACATTCATTGTCATCCCGAACGAATGTGAGGGGTCTGGAAAACGCACGCAGCCAGTGTAAAACGTCCTTTTTATAAACATAATATTCCGATATATATCGCATATACCCCCAGATTTCTCACACTCGCCCTTGGCTCGGTTCGAAATGACAAATTTGAAGGAGAGCAGGTTCAAACCCGCCCCTGCTCCGTATAGGTATTATTTATTCTCGCCTTCGCCCTTGTCTTTATCTTCGTCCTTCACTTCTTCATATTCCCCTTCCACAGGACCTTCTTTCTTCTCTCCGCCCGTCGTATCTTGGGCACCACCGGACTCCTGGGCCTGCTTGTACATCTCCATGCCAATCTTCTGAGCAACATCCGAGAGATCCTCGCTCGCTTTCTTGATGATATCGGAATCAGTGCTCTCTTTCACTTTTTTGAGCTCCTCGACCTTCTCTTCCAAGACCTTCTTGTCCTCCGCCTTCATCTTATCGCCCGATTCGCGGATGAGCTTCTCGGTCGTGTAGACGAGGGTATCGGCAGTATTCTTGATCTCGATCTGCTCTTTCTTCTTCTTGTCTTCCTCGGCGTGCATTTCGGCATCCTTGGTCATCTTCTCGATTTCCGCATCGGTAAGCCCCGAAGAAGCCTCGATGCGTATAGACTGCTCCTTGCCCGTCGCTTTGTCCTTGGCCTTCACATTAAGAATCCCGTTAGCATCCACATCGAAAGTGACTTCGACCTGCGGCACTCCCCGCGGCGCCGGCGGCAATCCTTCAAGGACAAATCTGCCTAGAGACTTATTATCCTGCGCCATCTCGCGTTCGCCCTGGAGGACATTGATCTCCACTGAAGGCTGGTTGTCGACCGCAGTCGAGAATATCTGGACCTTTTGCGACGGAATAGTAGTATTCTTATTGATGAGCTTGGTAGATACTCCGCCTAGCGTCTCGATACCGAGCGAAAGCGGTATCACGTCAAGCAAGAGCACGTCCTTCACGTCTCCCTGCATGACTCCTCCCTGGATAGCGGCTCCGACGGCGACTACTTCGTCCGGATTGATATCGCGGTTCGGCTCCCTGCCGAAGAATTTTTTCACGGTCTCCTGCACAGCCGGCATGCGGGTCATGCCTCCGACCAATATCACTTCATTGATGTCTTTGATGTCGAACTTGGCGTCCGCGATCGCCTTCTTGCAAGGCTCGATGGTGCGGGCAATGAGATCGTCCACCAGCTCCTCGAGCTTGGCGCGCGTCAATTTCATCGTAAGATGCTTGGGACCGTTCGCGTCCACCGTGATGAACGGCTGATTGATCTCGGTATCGATTGACGACGAGAGTTCATGCTTAGCCTTCTCGGCCGCTTCCTTGAGACGCTGGAGGGCCATCTGGTCCTTGGAAAGATCCACCCCCTGCTCTTTCTTGAATTCGTCCACGATCCAGTTGATGATCCTCTGGTCGAAATCGTCGCCTCCGAGATGCGTATCTCCGTTAGTCGCCTTCACCTCGATCGTGTCATCGCCCACTTCAAGCACTGATACATCGAAAGTCCCGCCTCCGAGATCGTACACGACAATCTTCTCTTCCTTCTTCTTATTGAAGCCGTACGCCAACGCAGCCGCCGTCGGCTCGTTGATGATGCGCTTCACCTCGAGGCCCGCGATCTTGCCCGCGTCCTTGGTAGCCTGCCTTTGCGAATCGTTAAAATATGCCGGCACAGTGATGACCGCTTCGGTAATCTTCTCGCCTAGCTTCTCCTCGGCATCGGCCTTGAGTTTCTGGAGGATCATCGCCGAGATTTCCTGCGGCGTATACTCATTGTCACCCATCTTCACCTTCACTCCGCCGTTAGCTTTCAATATCTCGTACGGCAAGAGTTCCTTGTCCCGCTGCACCTCGGCATCGTCAAAGCTGCGGCCGATAAGACGCTTTACGGAATAGACTGTATTTTTCGGATTGGTCACCGCCTGCCTTTTGGCGATCACACCCACCAGTCTCTCGCCGGACTTGCTTACTGCCACGATCGAAGGAGTCGTCCTGTTTCCTTCCTTGTTTTCCAATACCCTCGGTTCTCCCGCCTCGACGATAGCCATGGCGGAATTGGTGGTCCCGAGATCGATGCCTAATATTTTTGCCATATTGCCATTCTCCTTTCTTAAACGCTTATTATTTATTACAAACGAATCATGAACGAACGAAATGATCCCAAACGATTATCCGAAAAACCTTATTTTCCATCGTCTTCCGCGCCGCATCCATGGCACGAGTGGCAGCAGCCCGAACAGCCGAATATCTCCGCCTCGGAAATTTCCGCCATCGGGGCACCGCAGCACTCCGGCACTTTCTTCTCATCGGTCTCTTCGATGCTTCCGCATCCTTTCGCGCACTGGTACAATTTTGACATATCTTTATTGTTATTAGTTATAGGTTACTGGTTATAAGTTATCATTTCGCTATTTTCACCTTCGCCACCCTGATGACCTTGTCGTCCATCTTGTATCCTTTCTGCACTTCCTCGACCACGGTCCCCGCTTCTTCGTCAGATTCTTCCTCACCGACGGCCTCATGCATAGTCGGATCAAAATCCTCTCCCAAAGCTTTTATCTCGCTGACGCCCGCTTCCCGGAGAAAATTCTCGAACATCCCCTTGATGCACAGGACGCCCCTCACCCAATCGGAATCCTTGAGCTCCTCGGGAAGGTGCCGGGTCGCCAGATCGAAGCTGTCTATCGTCGGAAGCAGCTTCAGGATCAGGTCTTCGCCCGCGTATTTTCGGAAATCCGCCAAGGATTTCTCCTGACCCTTCTTGAAATTCAGGAAATCGGCTTTGGCTCTCTGCCATCCGGCCAAGTTCTCCTCAGCTTCTTTCTTCGCGGCCTCCAGTGACCTTTCGATTTTCTCCATTCCTCCGGTTCTTTCTTTCTCTTCCGTCTTTTTTCCGTCCACCCCCCCTGTTTCTTTATCTTCAGAATTATGCATATTTTTTCTCCTTATTTCATTATATATACCCCGTGCGCCGCGAATATCACGACGATTGCCGGCAGATTCTCCGACAGAAGCCTCTTGAAATAGTCTATCAGGGATACATTGCGTGAATACTCCATCCGCTTGGGACCGATGATAGCCAGCATCCCTTCCTCCCCGCTTGGAAGATCGTAACGCGAGACCACCATACTGCATTCGCCCGCGCCACCGATCGGACTCTCGCTTCCGATGAATATCGCCACCCTCTCACCCCTCCCTACTCGCTTCCAAAGATCTTCCACATTCTCATCCAGATAGTCGAGCACCTCCGCCAGCTTGCACACACTGTCCAGATTATTGAATTCCGGCTTCGAAAGGAGTTTCTGCGTTCCCGACTTGTAAAAATCCTTCGAATCGATGAGACCGCTCAGGGCGAGATTGTCAGACATGAGAGACAGGAGCTTTGCCGTCTGGCGCGCGAGCATCCTGTTCTGCGCCTTGAGCTTCAGGACTTCTGCCTGGAGCGCCTTCTGCTCCCGTAGACCCAAGACACGCTCTTCCATCAGCTCATCCACAAAATACCGGAATCCGGCATCGGTCGGGATCCTTCCTGCTGAAGTATGGGGCTGGAAAAGATAGCCCTTCTCTTCAAGAGAGAGCATCTCCGCGCGAATCGTCGCCGGACTGAGCTCGAAATCGTATTTCTCCGCGAGGAGCGCGGAGCTTACCGGCGTCGCGCTCTCGACATATTCGCGCACGATCGCTCCTAAGATTATTTCCTGTCTATCGGTCATATATGACATTAAAACTCATTAGCACTTGTCATGCTAGAGTGCTAATTGCATTATATTATTTTTGGAAATGAAGTCAATACCAAACACCTCCTTTCCCGCGCTTCCATTTACCGGATAAGATGTTATAATCTAATCAAGTTTGTGCGGGATAATCAAGATAAAGACATAAATGATCAGAGAAATAAAAAATAACGATATCACCTGGATCAATATCGTCAATCCGAACAGGAGGGCGGTACATTTCCTCAAGGATAAATACGATATCGCCTCCGGCGTCCTTCGGGATTTCCTTCCTGCTATCAAGCGGCCGAAAGTGGAGGATTATGGGAAATACCTCTTCGTCGTGATCCATTTCCCCGTCTTCAATCCCGCTACCCGTACCACCTCTTCGACCGAGCTGGACATTATCCTTTTCCGCAATATCCTAATTACCAGCCATTACAATAACCTTCCGGAGGTCAAGAAGATCTTCGAGAAATGCGAGAAAGATATCGCGATAAAGGACTACTACATGCAGAGAGACGCCGTCTGCATGCTCTATCTCATCCTGGACAAACTTATCGATACCCGCATGCCGATGCTCGACCATATCGACGACAACATCGATGCGATCGAAGCCAAAATGTTCACCGGCGACGAAAGGAAGCTCCTGCAGGAGATCGCTTTCGTCAAGCATGACATCATCGGCTTTCGAAAATCTCTCAAGCCGCAGCGCACGGTACTGGAAAGCCTCAGCCACTTCGCCGGAAAAATATCCCCGAACGATTACCGGCGCGAAATCGCCGAGATGATCGGCTCCAATATCAAAGCATGGAACACGCTCGAGAACCATAAGGAGATGATCGAGGCGCTCGAACAGACTAACGAGGCTATCTTTTCCCACCGGCTAAACGACACCATGAAAATATTGACCGCCTTCTCCGTCATGGTTCTCCCGCTCACCCTCATCGCCAGCATCTTCGGCATGAACACCATCGAAGGGATGCCCCTCGTCCACGACGAATTCGGGTTCGAGATAATCCTCTGCCTCATGATAAGCGTCAGTCTCTTCTGCTTCGCCTACTTCAAGTATAAGCGATGGATGTGACAGGATATCCCTCAGTCTAGGCCAAGATCCGGTCCGAATAGCCTCGCAAAGCCGGATTTTTTGTCGGCGCTTTCTGGGGTGTTGACAGGTTTTGAGAAAGATAGTAACCTTTATAGATAGAAAAACGACCTCCGTTTTTCTTGTATAAACAACCCCCGAAACAAAACCTACACCAAAAACAAAACCTCTTTCTGAAAAACGAAAGACCTCCAGAAACAACCCACAACAGACAAACACCCTCAACTCCCTGATTTTAAAAAACGTACCGCAGGAATAGATCAATCTATTCCTGTCTTTCTTTATGTCTGTTCCGGAATAATCGATCGTATGTCACACGGGTTCCTATTGACATCCGAAGATGCAAGGACTAGTATTTTTAATCTTAATAGAAAGACATATTCACCTCCAAAAAAACGGATGTTGTTCTCGTTCGAGGCAAATCCGATGTTTTTTGTTTTGCCTGGAAAACAGGCATATAGAACGCCCGGACCTGAATTGCAAATTATCCCTATCGATCCCACGAATAATGCCATACGCATCCATGCCTTCATTTGTCATCCCGAGCGGAGTCGAAGGATCCCTTCACTACCGCTTGTCTGGCCCATTATCGGATAGTTCCAGCTTAAGAGAGGGATCCTTGCCAGGATGACAAGATGTCGGTTTACGATGAAAAATGAAGGATTGATGCCTGAACAAATATCAGGGACGATCAAAGAGATTGACAAAAAAGCATCTTTATGTATGCTTACATCGGACAGCAGGAATGGTTAAGAGTCCTACCTCTAAAGCGGATTACAGAAAAACGCCAGCTCTAGATCAAGAAGAAACCGGATTCGACCCTTCCTGCTTCATAAAATCTTCCTGATAACATGACAATGACAGCCTGCAAGGCCGTTTTTATTTGCCAAAAAACCCCGGAATATGCGATAATTCGGATAAGCTAATCAGTAGGAAAAATTATGACGCTGAATATCCATAACACTCTTTCCAAAAAGATAGAAGAATTCCACCCAATGGATGAAAAGAAGGTGACGATGTATTCCTGCGGGCCGACCGTGTACGACTATGTGCATATCGGCAATCTCCGGACATTCATGATGGCGGATTTCCTGAGGCGCACGCTTCTCTTCTTGGGATACGACGTGAAACATGTGCAGAATATCACTGACGTCGGCCATCTCACGCAGGATGATATCGACCAGGGAGAAGACAAGATGCTGAAAGCGGCCCGGCGCGAGGGCAAGACCCCCTATGATATCGCCCGCTTCTACGAGAAAGCTTTCTACCGGGACGAGGAGAAACTGCACATCCTTCCCGCGGACAAGTTCACTCGCGCGACGGAATATATTCCCGAAATGATCGACCTTATCGGGAAGCTCATGGAGAAAGGCTACGCATACGAAGCCGGCGGTTCGGTATACTACGATGTAGAGAAGTTTCCCGCCTACGGGAAACTCTCGGGCAACACGCTGGAAAATCTCAAGATCGGCGCGCGCCTCGAAGCCAAGGAGGAGAAGAAGAACCCGTATGATTTCGCCCTCTGGCTGAAAGCCGGACAGGAGCATCTCATGCGCTGGCCGTCTCCTTGGAGCGAGGGCTACCCGGGATGGCATATCGAATGTTCCGCGATGAGCATCGCGAACCTCGGCGAGACCATCGATATCCACACCGGCGGCGAAGACAACATTTTCCCCCACCACGAAGACGAGATCGCTCAGAGCGAAGGTGCGACCGGCAGAAAATTCGTAGATTATTGGATACATGGGCGCTTCCTTCTCGTGGATGGCGAGAAGATGAGCAAATCCAAAGGAAATTTCTATACGCTCAAGGATATCGAAGGCAAGGGCTTCGATCCCCTCGCCTACCGTTATCTCTGCCTCACCGCTCATTTCCAGTCGCAGATGAATTTCACCTGGGACGCCATCACCGACAGCAAGAACGCATTGGAAAGACTATATAATTTCTTGCGCTCGACCGATTTTTCCCTGGAAGGAACGATAAACGAGAAATACTTGGAGAAATTCAAATCGGCCCTCGAAGACAATCTCAACACCCCCCTTGCCGTCGCGGCCATGTGGGAGATGATGAAAGACAAGGAAGTCAGCGACGCGGAAAAGAGAACGACACTGCTCAAGTTCGACGAAGTACTGGGACTCGGATTGATTAACGTCAGAGAGACTGATATATTCACGATACCCTCCCCGGCTCCTTCTCCGGAACCAGACATCAGCATACGCAATGCGACCGGCAGAGAAATCCCCGAAGATGTAATCGAAATTATCGGGAAAAGAGAGACCGCCCGCTACAATAAAGACTTCGCCACTTCCGACCGGCTCCGCGAAGAGCTCAAGGAGAAAGGCTACGGTATCGGCGACACGCCAAAAGGCATCGAGATCACCAGACTAAAATAGGCTCGCAAGAGCCTGTTTTAATTTATACGCTGGAGTAGCGGACTTTAGTCCGCGCGTATTTTAGATTCATATCTCCGGCATAGAACAATAACGCAGGTTAAAACCTGCTACTCCAACTGTGATTGATTGTATACTCTGCAAAACCTCACCTTGCCGGAACTTCAGTGTAAGCAGGCTCACTGCTCTGAATCTATGGCGAAGCACGGCAGGAATCCAGCATGTGTCATTTCAAGCAAAGCGAGAAATCTAGAAAATGTACGATGCTATCATGATGTCTTGTTCATAAAAAGGACGTTTCATATTGACTGCGTACAGATACAGATTTCTCAGTCGCTGTTGCTCTTCGAAATGACAAAATAACGCTGATTATCCTTGAAACATCCGATTATTAAGTCATGAATCCATCCACACTCCATCCCCAGCCTTTCCTCTTTTGCAAAAGACAGTCCGATGCTATACTTTTTCCATACGCAATTAACCCCATACTATATGGAAACGCAAAAGAACCCCGATTTTAACAGTGCCGACCGCATGCCTCCGCAGAACGTAGAGGCGGAACAGTCAGTCCTGGGCTCCCTCATGATAGACAAGAACGCCATCATCAAGGTCGCCGACTTCATTTCGCCGGATGATTTCTACAAGGACTCCCACGGCAAGATATTCGAAGCTATGACCTATCTCTACGAGAAGCACGAGCCGATCGATCTCCTTAGCCTTTCTAACCGTCTCAAAGATACCGATAATCTGGAAAGGATCGGAGGGCATGGCTATCTGGCTTCGCTTGCCAATATCGTCCCCACCGCCGCCAATGTCGTCCATTACGCCAAGATCGTAGAGAAAAAAGCTATCCTCCGACGCCTTATCGACAATGCCTCGCAGATCATCGGCAACGCTTATGACGAGAAGAACGAAGTAGACGAAGTGCTGGACGAGGCCGAGCAGAAAATATTCGCAGTTTCTCAGAAGCATGTCCGCCAAGATTTCACCGCCGTAGGACCCATGCTCGAAGAAGCATTCGAACGCATCGATGAGATAAGCAAGAACAAAGGCCAGCTACGCGGCGTGCCCACGGGCTTCCGCGACCTGGATCAACTGCTCTCGGGAGTGCAGGAGTCCAACCTCATCATATTGGGTGCGCGCCCAAGCATGGGTAAATCATCCTTCGCCATGGACATCGCCCGCAACGCCGCCGTCAAGCACAAAGTACCGGTCGGCATCTTCTCCCTGGAAATGTCCAAAGGCGAGGTCATCGACAGGCTTATCTGTTCGCAGGCGCGCGTCGATCTCTGGAAGATGCGCACCGGCAATCTCTCCTCAAACGGGGAGAATGACGACTTCTCCCGTATCGGACATGCTATCGGAGTGCTTTCCGAAGCCCCCCTCTTCATCGATGATACCGCCGGACTCAACGTGATGGAGATGCGTACCATGGCCCGCCGACTCCAGGCCGAACACGGACTCGGACTTATCATCATCGATTATCTCCAACTCATCGAAGGCCGCGCCAATATCGATAACCGGGTACAGGTGGTAAGCGAGATCTCCCGCTCCCTCAAAGGGTTAGCCAGAGAATTACG
Organism: uncultured Candidatus Saccharibacteria bacterium; assembly: GCA_964503935.1. Taxonomy (GTDB): domain Bacteria; phylum Patescibacteriota; class Minisyncoccia; order JAHIHE01; family JAGLIN01; genus STD2-77. The sequence goes on along the minus strand of CAZDCJ010000006.1, from coordinate 5,231 downwards.
CATCCCTATCATCGCCCTATCCCAGCTCTCGCGTGGCGTAGAATCCCGCGACGATCAGAAACCGAAGCTCTCTGACCTCCGCGAATCAGGATCTATCGAACAGGACGCGGACGTAGTGATGTTCATCTACCGCGAAGATCGCGCCAAACGAAGCGAAGAGAAGACCGGCATCGCCAATATCATCGTAGCTAAGCACCGCAACGGCCCTATCGGCGAAATTGACCTTTACTTCAAGCAGGAATACACTAGCTTCCAGGACATGGATACCCAGCACGCAGCGCAATAAAGCTTGCCGCATGCTTGTCATTTCGAACCGAACAGTAGAGACCTGACCTTAGGTATCTGAGATATCGCACCTCGAGGCCGTCTCTTTCTTCCCCTCTCCTGACAGGAAAGGGTTAGGGTGAGGGGAAATAATTCCCATTGTCATCCTGAAAGACGTATTCGCCTGAGGAATCTAGGAACCATACAAGACCGATACGAAACCGCCTTTTTATAAACATGACATTCTAACCCGAAATCGTACGCTTCCCGGATTCCTAACACTCGCATTCCTCGATTCGAAATGACGATATAGGATATCCCCTACCCCGAAAATGGCGATTAGCTGACATGCCCCTTCCCTAAATATGTAAATAAACCATATGTCTCAGCCCAGATCTCTCCAAAATCTCATACAGGAATTTTCCAAGCTCCCGGGAGTGGGCCCGCGCACCGCGACCCGCTACGCTTTCTATCTGCTCAGGAGGCCCGAATTGGACACCCGCCTTCTCGCCGATGCCGTCGCGGCGCTCAAGGAAGGCACCAAGATATGCAAGAATTGCTTCAATGTATCCGAAGAAGACCTCTGTGAATTCTGCTCGAATCCGAAACGCGACCGCTCCCTCATCTGCATCGTCGAGGAAGCGATCAATATCCCGGTCATCGAAAACACCAAGAAGTTCAACGGCCTTTACCACGTCCTGGGAGGTACTATCAAGCCGCACGAAGGCACTGGTCCGGAAAAACTCAATATTGAACAGCTCATGGGACGGATCAAGAAGAGTGATGTCAAAGAAATCATCATCGCCACCAATCCTAACATCGAAGGCGAGACTACTGCGATGTATCTCATCAAGCGCCTCAAGGACTCCGGCCTCCGGATTACCCGCCTCGCCCGCGGGCTTTCTACTGGAAGCGACCTCGAATATGCGGACGAGATGACCGTTTCTAACGCACTGGAAGAAAGGAAAGAGATCAAGTGATCCGATTCTGGGGTAGCGGACTCTAGTCAATGCCGCATTCTTAAGACGATTCAAATGCGTGCGGAGTAAGGTCCTGGTTTACCAAGATGAATCCCGCTTACTCCAAACACAAAAAAAGCCCGACGAGGGCTCTTTTCATATTTTCCAAGATTATTTGCTGATACTCACGATCTCCACCTCGGTATACATCTGTCTGTGACCATTGTGAGTATTGTGACGCTTCTTCGGGATGTGCTTGTAAATCTCTACCTTGTCGGCGCGGCCTTGCTTGAGGATAGTGGCCTCTACCTTGGCACCCGCAACCCGCGGCTCCCCGATAGTGACTTCCTTGCCGTCTTCGGAAGCGACCAGGAGCACTTCTTCGAAGGTGATCTTAGCTCCTTCTTCGCCTTCCAATTTCTCTATTCTTAGCTTGTCTTTGGGGGAAATCTTATACTGCTTTCCGCCGGTCTTGATTATTGCGATCATATATTTCTTAAGATTTAATTTATAGTAAGTGGTTACGGGGTCTTCGGATAACAAAGCTATGTTATCAGAAAGTCCCGATTATGTCAATAAAAGTACACTAGCCGTCATTGGCTATAGCTCTTTCTCACATAGGAAAGCTCTTCGTCCGTGTATCTGACACTTACCTTATGGATTCGGGCATATTCTTCCAATATGCCGGCCAGATGCCTCTCCATACGCCTCGATATATGGACTTCTTCCGCATCCCCCTTATCGATAGCCTTGATGCACTCATTAATACCGACCTTGACCGATCTTTCCTTCTGACACCTGCCATAAGAAGGTCTTTTACGTTTCTTTATAGTCACATGATATTCATTCCTTTCCCCGATATATCCGGCCCTTTCGTCGATAGCACTCTTGCATTCCCCCAAGAAACTACGGACGAGCCTCTGCTTCTGGGGAATGAAGAATGCCGCCGGCTTATTGTCCTTCGGATGGGGGAAAAAATTACTTACCCCGCAATTATCCGTCTGACAGATAGACCAAGGGATGAGGATATCCCGATAAGAAGCGCTGACGATATCAAAATCGCCGGACAGCGACACATCAGATAATACGGCCATCCTGAATTCTTTACCGTTTTTCTGCTTCTGCCAGAAACCCTTGAGGATTCCATAGGTCACGGCGCGAGATATCCATCCGTCAATAAACACGATTTCCCTTTCCGGAAAATTGATATATTCCCTAAAACCATCATCCACATTATCGATATAATTAGGGGAAACGCAGACGATCTCTATATCCCGCCCGTACATTCTTTGTATAAGATGACGCACCATCTCGGCCAGAAAATGCCCGCTCCTAAGGACGGATACTATCGCCATGTTGTCACGATCGCAAACCTCACCAAGCCTGTCATTCAGGGTGAATACCAAATCCGCTATATCCTCTACTGTTGATTTTCCGTACGCTGCATTATATAATCTAATAGAATCTTGGCTCGGCTCCAGCATGGATCCGATGACTCGATCCGCCACGGATCTATCAAGGCTGGCGATGAGCGCATCGCTGCGCAGCGACTGAGCATCCCTCAGCCCCTCATAATCGATCAACTTCGCATAAACCCTATAATTTTTCACTTGCATAAGATTTTAAATATGGATGACATACAGATCAAGATCGCGGCAGTCATAACCCAAGACGATAAAGTCTTGCTAATCAAAGAAAGGAATACGATTGATAATAAATATTATTGGAATCTCATAACCGGCACTTTCGATATCTCAGAAGATAAGGGATTGCTTGGAACAGTCATACGGGAATGCCGAGAGGAAGCCAACACTGAGGTGGAGATCAGGAACCTCATCAACATAGTGTATTACCGCAAAGAAGACAAGATTAGGCTGCAATTCGGATTCCTTTGCGAGGCAAACGCAGGCAAATCTTTTCTCAGCAATGCGAAAGAACAAGCAGCGCGGGATGAAGACATCACAGAAATCAGACCATTCAGCCGGGATGAGCTCCTAGAAATCAGGCGGGAAGATTTCATGAGCAATCGGGCCTATGCGACACTGTCCGACTTCCTGCAGGGAAAAGCTATCGATACCTCAGCCATCAGAGAGATAATCAAGCTATAATTTTCCTCCCGACGATAGCACAGACAAAATAGCCGGCTAAACCCTCGTCATCCTTGCAGAAAGGATAATGGGGGTATTTTTTCTCTATCCAGGACAATCTTTGATATGTATAGGAATCTTTTTTGATAGTTTTCTCCTGCTTACCCGATATCGATATTTCCAGACCGAGGCCTTTTGCGCGCTCGACCAGCGACTGTCCTCCGTCATAGCTCCGGTCTACCCCCAAGAAATCGAAAGATGAAAAGATGATCATCCCGCCATCTCCCAAATGCCGTGAAGAAAAATCTAAGATATACTCGATGTATTCTCTCCCGTCCTGTCCTCCGTCATCATGCGACGACAGATTCTCCTCTGCCGGCATCTGCGGAGGGTTTGATATTATGATATCAAATCCAGAATGCGGCCTGTATTCCTTAATGTCGCATGACTCAAAGACGACATTATCCAGATTATTGATACGGGCATTCCTCATCGCCCAAGCGATAGCGTCCTCGTCTATATCCAACCCGACGACTTCTTCTGCTCCCATCTGCGCCGCCTGTATCGCCAGTATCCCCGTTTCTCCGGTACCTATATCGATAATTCTCTTTCCCTTGAAATCATATTCCGACATCTTTTCCGCCAAGAAAACGCCGGTTTTGGGAACGTACCCGTTTTCTCTGATTGTCAGACGATATCCCCATTTAATATTATCCAACCCTTTCATTGTTCCATCCTCAACAATAGACACAAAATCCGTCTTTCTGCCATAAGGCCTGTAATCAATTCTTTCCAACATCTGTTTTCACCTAAATTTAAAATAATAAGGACCGCGTTTCACAGTCCTTTTAATTCATCAACCAATACATTATAATCCCCTTCGGACAAAAGCAGTTTGCAGATTGCCAATGTCTCTTTCAGATTATCGCAAGTATGGATGCGATATTCGAATAGTCTGAAAAGCAACCGCTCTCCTTCATATCCGAGTTCGACCAGCTCTTGCCGAGACGGCCCCTGATATTTCAGCCGCAAACCGCTTTTTTCGATTTGACCATCCTTCGACCTGAACATCCCCTTGGCCATCGTCAGGACGTCATAAACATCTGTTCCCGCTACCAACAACAGCAGGACCGGTCCGAACGTCATGTTGTGCACTAAAGCAGGATAAAAAGGTTTCTGGACCATATCAGGATAGATTACGGCTACACATTCCTCCTTTATCTGGCAGAATTTCTCAAATCTGAGATCCAATCCGAAATGGCTGACCAGATCCCGCTTGATATCGCTGTCAATATTGTCCCTGACTGAATCTGCCGTAATTATGACAGCAGCTAGAGAATCCAATCCTCAAACCTCCTTTTTTAAAAGAAGATAGCGCTTCTGTCACATTCTGTCAATTGCGAAAAGCATGATGCCATGGAGCTTATCTTCCGATATGTGAAACCCGGTTCTACGCTTCAGACCGACGGAGGAAGCATTTACAAAGGCTGCGATAAATGGTGGCCGCTTACGCACAAGCGGGATATCCATAAACGGTTCGAGTTCGGACTGACGTCCGAGATCGAGGGGGTGTGGGCCAATCTCCGCACCTTCATCCGCCGGATGTACCATCATGTCACGGTGGAGAAGCTGCCCAAGATAGTTGCCGAATTCGAGGCTCGTTTTTCACAGAAAGAAATCTTCGATAATCCGCTTAGCTTCCTTGAAAATTCATTGTCGTGTGTGAGACTTGCTTTATAGTACCCCCTCCTTTTCTGCTTCGCCGCTCCCGGAAAGATTGTCTGGGAGCGGCCTCAGGGAATGGCGGGCATTCATTCCCACAAAGCCGAAAAAGAGCAAGCCAGCCAGTACTGCAAGCTTATATATCCCCTGGAAAAGGAGCGCGGCCAGGCCGAAAAGGAACGAGATGATATAGATGATC
>CAZDCJ010000005.1:40280-41542 GCA_964503935.1 uncultured Candidatus Saccharibacteria bacterium | reverse complement strand
GTCGGTTTACGTGTTCTTTGTCCGGGCGGCGAGTACCGAAGCGCCGGTCTTTTCGATAGCAAGCGGGGGATATGAGACGGGCCAGAGAGATATTGCCGGGATAGGGGGCGGTGGGGTGGAAGAGTTGATTTCGTAAGAGGAGATAAGGACAGTCTTTACCGTATTCGGAGGACTGTCTTTTTTGAGTAGGCATACCAACTGCTTACCGGAAAGGAGGAGGGGCAGGAATGACAAAATGCAAGAGCGGACTCAAACCCGCTCTTGCAAGAAAAACAAGCTCATGAGAGCGCGCATTTACTATAATTAAATTATCATTTAGATAGACGATAAAAAAACGCCCTCCAACGGCATCTTCATTCCACTCCTTTCGTCCTATCTATATCCGTAACCCATACCGCAGCTTATCTTTTCCACATCCTTGGCAATGAGCATCGGACCGGAATCCGATGCGCTTATCTTCAGGCAATCTCCCGCATTGATGGCTTCCAACGAAAGCTCATTTGTAAACTCAGTCTCTTCGATTATACGCATCGGAATGGTTTCCAGACTGGAAGTATAAATCGTTATAGTGTCTTCAGTCTTGGCAATCACCGTACCGTCATATAGGAAATTCTCCTGCAAAGAGCCGAATGCGCCTATGAAGGCATAGAGGGAATACATCATCCCGCCTGTCAGCAAGAGCAGTGCAGGTATGACGATGATCTTTTTGTAATGCATAACATTTGTTCCTAATCGGATCTTATTATTATTTTAACCCCATATGGTACATCATGTCAAAATATTAGCCAAAATATATTAAATAGTATAGAATATATTTACTTAAAAATCTCTTTGAAAATCCGCGATACCAGCTCATTCCTCTCTTTACACGGTCTTCTTGCTACGATTTTCGAAGAATGACTAAAGCAAAATATATGGACTATAAAAGATTCTCTACTCATACGACAAAGGGTAAACGCATCCTTATCATACCGCTCATCTTCATTGCGGCCATTCTTTTGATTTGGTATGGATATGGCGCCAGACCTAGTCAGGAAGATATTTCCGTCTGCCACACGACGCAGGCTTACACGCAGCCAGGTCCCGGCAGGAGCGACCTTTCCGAATATGACGCATCCGCATATTATGTCAAAGATAAAGGGTTCGGCATAGCCGCCGGAGGAAACCTTACTCATCGCAGTCAGAAGGAGCTGGACGCGTACTTCAAGGCATTGGAAGATCTGGGGGTGTCGTGGGTCCGATGGGATATAGACTGGGAGGAA
>CAZDCJ010000005.1:0-40180 GCA_964503935.1 uncultured Candidatus Saccharibacteria bacterium | reverse complement strand
GATTATGCCCAAATCCTCAGAGCCGCTTATACTGAGATAAAGGCCGTAGATCCGGACGCCATCGTAGTCTCCGCAGGACTCACCGACATGGGAAACGAGGACGGGGTGAGCATCTCGCCGGCAGATTATGTCCGGTATATGTACAGAGCGGGAGCGAAGGACCATTTCGATGCTCTCGCCCTTCATCCATATACTTATCCCGGATATGATTACGGATGGCCGCAAGTGAGCGCCATCTGGAAGATAATGGAAGACGAAGGCGATGCTGGCAAAAAGATATGGATAACCGAATACGGAGCTCCGACGGGAGGATCGGGGCGGGCTGTCGAGATAGGAGGATCTGGTTTCTCCTATGGGAAGGACTTCATGAGCGAGAAGGCTCAGGCTTCCATGGCGGAAAGCATATTTGCATTCAAGGCATCGAATCCTGACCACATCGGCAATGTATTCTGGTATACTCTATGCGATAGTAGCGACGAAAAGTCCTCGACTGAGAATTTCTTCGGCATCATACGCTACAACGGCACGAAAAAAGCGGTATACGATACCATGAAGAGGCTGCTTTCCCGCTTATAAATACGCGAATTGCAAGAGACCCCTTACATAAAATCCGATTTTGTATTATAATTCATCTTATCATGTTATCGGACACTGATCTTACTGTCAGTTAGTACTTCATACAACGAATGCCATCGATGCTATTTTGCAGCTTGCACGATATTCCCGCATACCGCGCAATTTACAATCTCCCCTGGAAGCATCGGTGGTTTTTTGTTTAGGAAGAGCCGTATCCGGAAGAATCCGTGCCAGATACGCAAACCGACGCCTTTGCCTGTATATAGATCCATCTTTATCCCGTTTTTCTTCACATATAATCAAGTATTCTCAAAGACTGGAATCGCTTCAAAAACAGCATAGGACTACTTATCTATGCGCCAACCTACAAACCGCGCTTTTCCCCTTGACAAAAGCCGAAAATTCTGCTATTCTCTACGGTTAAGTCTTTCAAAAGCCTAACCGGATAAGAAACCACGATGAACGCGACAATGTTGCTGGAAAACACGTTGCTCCACAACGGGATGAATGTGGGAAAAAGCGCTCCGCAAAGAGAAGATTTGTCGGATGTGCGGTTTTCGTCTCGGCTGATTCCTCCCGATGACAGCAAGAAGGCAGGACGGGCGTTCCTTATCCCGATAATCCTCATGCTTGCTCTCGGAGTATCAGTCTCCTTGCCGATCGACGAATCGTGGGTATACCGCAGACTGGACAGCATGATGCTGGTTCCTCGCGATGAGCCGTATACCGCGCTCTATTTCGAATATTACGACGATCTGCCCCGGACGGCAGTAGCGGGGGAAATGATCAATTTCACATTCAGTATAAAGAATTCCGAAGGATACGATAAAGAATATAAATATAGCACATACATCCTGGCAGGAAACAGCCAGGAGAGGATCCTCGTAGCCGATGGCGCCGTCACCGTAAAGGATGGCGAAGAAGCAAGCATCAGCGGATCATATATCTTCAAAGAGACTCACGGGCAAGCCGCGCTTTTCGTGGAGATTCCCGAAAGCGGAAAGAAGATACATTTCATCTTAAGAAATGAGATATAAAGATATGAAAATCTCAATCGTCATCCCCGCGCTCAATGAAGAAGCGGGAATCAAATCTGTCATACATCAGATAGCTGCCGCAGGAATTGAGGAAGCGGGCTTTGAGACGGAAATCATCATCGTGGATAACGGCTCCGAGGATCGCACCGCCGAGATAGCCGAGAGGTGCGGAGCAACAGTCGTCCCGGAAAAGAAACGCGGGTATGGCAACGCATACAAGGCCGGACTTTCCAAGGCGAGCGGAGACATAATAGTAACGGGCGATGCGGATATGACTTATCCCTTCGACCATACGCCAGAACTCGTCCGATATCTCCTCGACCACGATCTGGATTTCCTCAGTACCAACCGTCTGGCAACGCCCTGTAGCGGCATCCAGGCATGCATCCATGCGCTGGGAACTTTCTTTCTTACCCTGATGATGAAAGTGTTCTTCCGCTGCCCGTTCCGCGATTCGCAATCAGGTATGTGGATCCTCAGACGCGAGGTATGGGACGGCATCTCGGTAATATCCGACGGCATGCCCTTCTCCCAAGAAATAAAGATCGAAGCATTCCTCAGCGGATACCGCTGCGCCGAAGTTCCGATAGAATACCGGCCGCGCATCGGCGAGTCCAAGCTTCATGCCATGAGCGACGGATGGGCCGCGGTAAGGCACTTGGTCTCAAGACGCCTCTCGAGAAGAAAACTCGCGAAAGACAAGAAGATATTATATTAAATAGAGGACATTATCCGAAAGCCATGCAAGGAAAGAAGGAAAAAATAGCGCTGATATACGATGCGATCTTCCCCTTTGTCACCGGAGGTGCGGAAAGGCGCTATTTCGAAGTGGGCAAGCGCCTTGCGGCCGGAGGATATGATGTGCATCTTTATGGGATGAGGTCCTGGAAAGGGGACGATGTAATATCGCGAGAAGGCATGACATTCCACGCGATGATGCCCGAACAGCCGCTCTATACGCCTTCGGGCAGGAGATCTATCAGAGAGGCTGTCCGTTTCGGACTGGCAACATTCCGGCTCCTCCGCGAAGATTTCGATGTCGTGGACTGCTGCGGCTTCCCGTATTTTTCCCTCTTTACGCTGCGCCTCGTCACCTGGATCAAGCGGAAGCCGCTTTATTCCACCTGGCATGAAGTATGGGGGCGCAGATATTGGCGCGACTACCTCGGCCCCTTGGGCATCTTCGGATATCTGGTAGAACGCATCGCAGTACGCCTTCCCGATAAGATCATCTCCGTTTCCGAAAGTACCACAGATGCGCTTTCGAAAAGATTGGGGCGCCGACGCGGCATTGTCACGATTCCCAACGGTATCGACCTTGAACTCATCGGAAAAGCGGAAATCGCGGACGAAAGTTCGGACATAATCTTCGCAGGAAGACTCCTCCCTTACAAGAATGTCGATAAGCTGATCGAGGCCATCCCGATAGTCGCGGAAAGATTTCCCGGGGTCACCCTGGCGATCATCGGTGACGGGCCGGAGAAAGAGAGACTGGAATATCTCGCTGAAACGCTCGGTCTTTCGGATAATGTCCGGTTTTTGGGATTTGTCGAGGAAAACAAACTATTTTCATATATGAAATCATCCAAGATGCTCGCCCTCCCTTCCAGCCGCGAAGGCTTCGGTATCGTGGCGCTGGAAGCGCAGGCATGCGGCCTGCCCGTACTCACGGTAGACGAGCCGCATAACGCGGCTTGCCATCTAGTAGCGGAATGCGGAAGCGGAGTAGTGACGCAATTGGATGCCGCAAGCATCGGAAAAGGAATAATCGGGATCCTGGAAGATCCGCGCGAGGATGTGCGGCTCGGAGATATCAGAAAACATGATTGGAATAACGTGACCGAGAATATCGCGTATCATTTCGCTCTTAAGAGAAGATAATCAGTAAAACATATGCGTAAAGCTATCGTAACAACCAGCTGGGATGACGGACACAAGCTTGACCTCAAGCTCGCCGAATTGCTCCGGAAATATGACCTCCGGGGGACTTTCTATGTGGCTCCGAAAAATCGGGAATTCGCTCCGGAAGACCTCCTCAGCGATTATCAGCTCCGCAAACTCTCGCAGGATTTCGAGATAGGAGCGCACACGATGACGCATCCGCGGCTCGGAAAGATCAGCGCGACCGAAGCGGACAAGGAGATAAGGGAATCAAAAGAATATCTGGAAAAGCTGCTTGATAAGCCGGTAGCGAGCTTCTGTTATCCGGGAGGCAATTACAGCTTCCTCAACGAGCGGCAGGTAAAGCAACACGGCTTCAAGCTGGCTCGCACCGTAGACCGCCTCGCGCTCGATGCGGGCGACAACCCCTTTGAGCTTCCGATAACCCTCCATACTTACAGCCACCGCTTGGATATTCCCCGGATAGCGCGTCTCATGCGTTACGACCCCCAGAAGACTTGGAGATATTACAAAGAATGGGAAACGCTCGGCATGCTCTTGTTCGATAAGGTAAAGAAAGAAGGAGGAGTATTCCATATCTATGGCCATAGCTGGGAAATCGAAGAATGCTGTTATTGGGACAGGCTGGAGAAGCTTTTCAAGCACATCAGCGGCTATGGCGACGTAAGCTATCTGACTAACGGCGAAATCATTTAGATAAGATCAATCAACGATATGGAAAAGACCATCCTCATCACGTCTCCATATTTTCCGCCCGCAGGCGGAGGATTGGAAAGGTACGCGCTCCAGGTAGCGACGTATCTTAATCGCGACTTCGGATGGCGGGTAGTTATGGTGTGCTCCAACGACGACTGGAAGAGCGACCGGAAGGAAGAGCTGAGCAACATGACGGTCTACCGCCTGGCGCGCGATGTGCGCATCTCCAATACGCCTCTGGGGCTGGGATGGGGAAAGAAGATAAAGAAAATCATCAGAGAAGAGAAGCCGAACATCATCAATATCCATACGCCGGTCCCCGGCTTGGGAGATGTGACATCCTTTGTCGGAAGAGATATCCCGCAAGCGGTGACTTACCACACGGGTAGCATGAAGAAGGGCAATCATCTCGACCTCTTCATTTCTCCGTATGAGAAGCTTCTGCTTCCGATCATGCTAAGCCGCGCCAAAGCGATCATCTGCTCTTCCGATTTCGTCCGTAGCGGATTCCTCCACAAATACGAGGGCAAGAGCAAGACGGTAACTCCCGGAGTGAACGCCGAATTCTTCGTCCCCGCAGCCGGGAAAGGCGCGGATAACCATACGATGATATTCGTCGCCAAGCTCGAAAGCGGACAGGAATATAAGGGACTCAAGGAACTCCTGGACGCGGTAGCGATCCTCCGGAAGATATTCCCCGATCTGCGCCTCATCATAGCGGGAGACGGCGACATGCGGAAGGATTACGAATCCTATGCCAAGGATATTAGCGTAAAAGATGTAACGGATTTCCGCGGTAATCTCGACAGGAAGAAGTTGCGCGCCGCTTATCAGGAAGCCCGCATATTCACGCTTCCCACCTCCAATGACAGCCAGCCTCTGGTCGTACTCGAGGCCATGTCCTCGGGACTGCCGATAGTGAGCACCCGCATCGGAGGCATTCCTGCGATGGTAAAAGACGGCGAAGAAGGACTTCTCGTCGAACCGCACGATACGATCGCTTTGGCCGATAGTATCCGGAGGCTTTTCCAAGATCCGGAACTTTGCGACAAACTTTCTCGAAACGCCAGAAGACGCGCGGAAGACGAATTCAGCTGGAAATCGAGGATGAAAAGGTATGACGATATGCTCGAAAGGGTTTTACGAAATGACTCAGATACCAGTTTCAGATAATATTAATCAATCTTTATGAAGATACTTTTCCTGACATCCGGAAGCGTCCGCAGCAACTTCTCGTACCGCGCTCTCAGCCTCGCGCGGGAACTTAAGACGCTAGGACACGACACGGCGCTCGTCTGCCCCTCGGCCGACAAGTACAACGGATTCGAAGCGGAAAAAATAAGCGAACTCCATGGCGTGAGAGTGCTCCAGCCGTGGCAATTCAAGACCAAAAGGGTGGAAATCAACTTGTTTCCATATATTTTCGGTGCGCTTTACCGGACGCTTCGGGAAAAGCCGGACCTCATCTATATATACAAGCCTACACCAGCGAGCATCGTGGGGCTTGCGGCCAAGATACTGCGCCGGACGCCCGTCATCCTCGACATGGATGACCTCGGCAGCGAAGTCATGAAGATCGAGGGGCATCCGAGACATCAGCAGGTACTGGTAAGATGGTGCGAAAGTACGGCAGCAAGATACGCTGACATGATTGTCACCGCATCCAGTTATCTTTTCGACATGTACAAAGACGGATTTCCGGAAAAGCCCGTACATCTCATGCCCAACGGCATCGACGAAGACTGGTTTTCGCCCGTAGAAGCCACCGATAAGGATAAGAGGATCGTGTACATGGGATCGCTCAACCGTAAGAATATCATCGAACCTCTTCTTGATGCTTTTCCCAAGATAATCGCAAGGCATCCTGATACAGAGCTTCTGGTCATGGGAGACGGGAAGTATTTCGGATATTTCAAGGACAAGTGCGATAACCTGAGGATAGGACAGCATGTGACCTTCACGGGCTGGCTTCCCATCGAAAAGGCGCGGGGAAATCTCAAGGCCGGAGATATCGGCTACTGCTTCATGCCGGACGATATGACTACCCGGGCGGCAAGCAACATGAAGACGCCGCAATACATGATGCGGGGCGTCGTGCCTTTTGTCAGCCGCACGGGCGATCTTCCGGAAACGGTAGATGAAGGACAGGCCGGATATATCGTCGAGAATGAGAGTATGGAAGACATACGCGATACGCTTACCTTCGCCCTGGAAGATCGAGAGAGAAAAGGGGTAAAAGCCCGGACGGCAAGAGAGTTTGCCGCGCGAAATTTCGCGTGGTCAAAGCTCGCAGGAGATTTCGACGAATGGCTCAAGGGCCACGGCGTGATTCCAGGAGATGAGACAGGGAAGACAAGTGTCTTCTTCGTATGCGGAAGCGTTCCCGGCAACGTCGGCGGTCCGGAAATACGCAATCTCTATCTCCTCCGGAGCATAGCAGAGAGCACCAAGATGACGAAACTCTTCTGCGTCCGGAAGAACTCGGATCTTTCCGCGATAGAAGCGATAGAAAGCGCCCATAGCATCCCGGTCATAAGCGCAGAGGCCACGCCTGTTTTGCGCACACTTACGATCCGCGCCATGCTCCTCGGCCGCGTACAGCCCTTTATGGAAAGATACAGGGAAAGCGGGCTGGGAGATATGGTGCGCTCTGCCGCTTTCACCCGAAAACCGTCCGTCATCCATCTCGCACAGCCAGAAGCCTATTACATGCTGAGGCCCCACATCAAATACCTCAAGCAACAAGGAATCAAGATCGTCTTTGACTGCCACAACATCGAAATCGAAGCTTTCCGCGGGACACTCCGGTCATTCCCATGGTGGAAGAAGCTTGCAGGATATTATCTTATGGGAAAATTGAAGAACCTAGAAATCGAAGCGGCGGAAAATGCCGACGCCGTCTTCGCGTGTTCTACGAAGGACGCAGACTATTTCCGAAAGTATAATCCTAACGTATATATCATCCCGAACGGAGCCGACTGCGGAATTTTCCGGCCGAGCGAAAAGGAGGACGAGTCGACGCTCATCTTCATAGGCGGCACCGATTATGCGCCGAATGCCGACGCTCTCCGGTTCTTTCTGCGGGACATATACCCCAAAATCAGACGCGAAGTTCCGGAAACGAAGCTGCTCGCGATAGGTGCTACGGAAGGGTTCCTCCGGAAAAACGGCATCCAGGAAGCCTCTGTCAGCGCTCTCGGATTCGTCGATGACATCGGCCCGTATCTTGACCGTGCAGCCATCGGCATCTGTCCTGTAAGGTACGGATCCGGCACGCGCCTCAAGGTCCTCACTTTCATGGCTTCGGGCCTGCCCGTCGTCTCGACGACAAAAGGTGCCGAAGGCATCAGCTACTGCGACGGCGAGAATATCGCTATTGCCGACACGGCGGAAAGTTTCGCCGAGACAACGATCGCCCTCCTCCGCTATCGCCAAAAGAGAAGAAAGTTGGGAGAAAGTGCGCGCGAACTCATGCTCAAGGCCTATGACTGGGACGTGATCGCAAAGGATATACGCGCGGCATACGCCGACATCCTCGCCACGGATACAGACAAAGCAGCCGCGACAGCCGACAAGATTAAAAGATTACGACAAACCGCTTAACACTGATAACGCAAACATATGGAAACATCATCCGCAAAAAGAATATCGATATATCTTGCCGGTCTCATCACGGTCAATTTTGTCGCGCTTTCGGGAAATGATTTTCTCTTTTTGGGGACGATCTTCACATTCGCGTATATCATGACGGTTCCCGGCATCCTTCTCCTGCCTTTCTTTTCGGAAAAGAAGCTGCCCTGGCCGTTGGGCCTCGCGCTCGGCGCTTCCCTAAGCGCGCTTCTTCTGACCCTCTTGGGTCTCGCGACAAACGTCCTCCTGCCCGCCTATGGAGGAATGGAGAGGCCGCTCGAGACCCTGCCGCTGCTCGCCGCCCTGGATATCTTCGTCTGCTATCTCCTGGCGATGACGCACGTCTACAATAAGGGCTCCGCCATCCTCTGGCCCGGATTCGAACCCTCAGACAGGCTCGTTATCGCTTTCGCCGTACTGCTGCCTCTTTCGGCTTCGGCAGGCGCGATAATCCTCACTAATGGCGGAGCGAACACGGTAGCGATGTGCGTGCTCGCTCTTATTGCCATCGCGATAATGACAGTGATTGCACGCAAGAATACTCTCCGGACTTCTTCCTTCGCGGTCCTCGTCTATGGGATTGCCGTCGCTATCCTCCTCATGACCTCTATGCGGGGTTATTATCTTACCGGACACGATGTGCAGCTTGAATACCAAGTCTTCTCTCTTACCAACCGCCTGAAGCTCTGGGATATTAACAATTATCAGGACGCTTATAATGCGTGTCTTTCCATCACCATCTTGCCGACATATCTCCAAAGCCTCCTCCACGTGCAGGATTATTATATCTATAAATTCTTCTTCCAGTTCATCAGCGCTAGCCTCGCGGTGATAGTCTTTTACCTTTCCCGCAGATTCACCAGCGACAAAGCCGCATTCCTCGCAGCGCTGCTTTATGTAACTTTCCCGACCTTCCTTGTGGATATGGCGATGCTCAACCGCCAGGCGATGGCACTGCTTTTCTTCGGAGGGCTCATGTTCGTGCTGTTGGATGACAATTATTTCGCCAAGAATAAAAGAAGTTTCATGATGCTGCTCCTCGGAAGCGGCATGATCCTTTCCCATTATTCGACTTCATATATCGCGATCGCGATCCTCGGTGGGGGATATCTCATCAATGTCGCGCTGCGACTGCTGTTCTCCATAAGATGGCTCCAGAAGATATCTTTCCTGCGCATCACCGCAAGGAATGTCAAGCGCACCAGACAGCCTCTCAGGATACCGCTGCCGGTGGCGCTCTCTCTCGTCATCGTCCTCGGCGTATGGACGGGGCCGGTAACATCGACTTCGCATAATTTCGTAGAGACGATGGGAAAGATCATCACCACCCTCCAAAATCCTTTCGAATCGGACCTCAGCACTGGTGCGCAGAAATACAGCCTCGGTAATGCCACACAACTCGACAAATATCAGCTATTCGACATCTATATCCAGGAAGAAGTGGCCAAGAGCCGGCAAGAAGCGGACGAAGGGAGGTATTATCCCAAGGAGATTACCGACAGATACGAGAAAGCTCCCGTGGACGAGCCGATGCTGAAGCTCACATCCGCCGGACAGAGGATAAGAAGCGCCCTCAATCTGTCGCTCAAAGGCATCTATAACGATACCAAGCAATTCTATGCCAAGATTTTGCAGATATTCATATTCCTGAGCCTCCTCGGACTCATGCTAGGGTACAGATTCCACGGACATCTCAAGCACGACGTGCCCATGGAATACATAGCGCTTAGCGCCGCAGGCACCTTCGTAATGGGCATGCAGGTCATCCTGCCTTCCAGCGTGATAGACTACGGCCTGCTCCGGCTCTTCCAGCAAAATCTCGTGCTTCTGGCACTGCCTGTCGCCCTGGGATTCCTGGCCGCGTGGAGTCTGGTCATCCAGAAAGCGCGTCGGCGCCTGATCGTCTTCGGAGGATTCATCGTCATATTCTTCCTTATCCTCTCGGGGTTCATACCGCAGCTTGTCGGAGGCGGAAGGCCGGCGCTCACGCTCAATAACAGCGGCTTCTATTACGATGCCTACTATATCCATGGCGGGGAGATGGACGCGCTTTCGTGGCTCAAGGAAGCAAGCGTGGACCTTCCCGTCCAGAGCGAACGCTATTTTTCCGACATACGGCTCCTCACTTACAGCGACATCGGCGCAAGACCGCGCCTCCTTCCCGAGGCTACGCTCAAAGATTCACTCGTATTCTACAGTTACCTCAACACGACGCGGGACAGCGTGATCGAATTCATTGACGGCGACGTGCTCTATTACACAGTACCGTCGGAATTCTTCGACGACAACAAGAATCGCATCTATGACAGCGGACAGTCGAGGATTTATAGCTAGAGAAAGATGCGGATATGTGTTAGAATCATATAATCATAAAGATACGCATAAAGGATATGAAGATATTGATCGTGAATAATCTGGCGACGATGCACGGGGGCGCGGAAGCGATGATCGCCCAGCTTAAGGCTGGGCTCGTGAAAGAAGGCCACCGGGTACGCGTCCTCTGCGGCAACGAGAAAGGCAACGGCGCGAAGATTGCCGATGTCAGATTCGTCACCTGCAGCGAGCATATCTCGCCGCTGCGGCCGATATATCTCTTCAATCCCTTCGCGATTGCGGCTCTCAGGAAAGAACTCCGGACTTTCAAGCCGGATGTCGTGCATCTGCATACTATCTCCAAAGCGTCTCCCTTCATCCTACCTCTTCTCAGAGACTATCCCACGGCGCTAACACTGCACGACCATAGCATGTTCGACCCGACCCGTGTCGAAGACGTACCGCTCCTTGAACCTTACCGGAAGACCTTCTGCGACTATTTCATATCCAAACCGTCACTCCGCTTCTATCTCGAGAAACTACGCTTCGGGGCACTCCGCCTCTTTTCCGGAAACGTCAACACGGTCCTGGCATGCAGTGATTTCTACGCGTCCTGCGCGCGCGACTCCGGTATCTTCCCCCATGTAACCACTCTCCATAACGGGATAGACCTGCCGGCATCCTCTCCCATCACTTCCCGATGGAACGTACTGTTCGTCGGACGCTTGAGTGAGGAAAAGGGCGTGCCTGTCCTCGTGGGAGCGGCCGGCATCCTGCGCAAGACATATCCCGAATTGCAAGTAGACATAGTCGGCGGCGGAAGACAGATGAAGAGGATCAAAAGGATGATTTCCAAGATGGAACTGGAAGATACCGTGCATCTCCTGGGATATAAGACTTCGGCGGAAATAGCCGGATTATATCAGAGATCATCGCTCGTAGCCGTGCCGTCCATGAGCCCGGATAATCTGCCCACGGTATGCATCGAAGCGATGGGCGCCGGCAGACCGATAGTCGCGAGCCGCATAGGCGGACTGCCGGAACTCGTAGAAGACGGAAAGACGGGATTCCTCGTATCTCCGAACGACCCGCAGGCTCTCGCGATAGGCATCAGCCGGCTCCTTGCCGACCCGCAGCTCATGGAGAAGATGGGGAAGGCCGGAAGAGAAAAAGCCGAAAAAGAATTCGCAGCCGACCCTTATATCAGGAACACACTTATCGAATACGACAAAATAAGAGCATATCACAAAAAAATATGAAGATAATGATAACCAACGCCTATGCCAAAGGAAGCGGGGGAGACATGGCGATTCTTTCGAGCCTGATCTCGGAAATGCGCCGCGTCTTCGACGAGCCTGATATCACCGTTGCAAGCATCGATGACCTCGCGCATATGCGGGAGCTCTTTCCCGATGTGCGCAGTGTATCTTCTCTTATCACCACGATCTGGGATGAGGACGCGGGGAGAGCAAGCAAGCTCGTTTCCCTCCTGCGGAATTGGATCGCGGCAAGCATCTGGGCCTTGTCTTTCCGCCTCACCGGGAAGCGCCCCGACCGGCTCCTCATCGATGCCGAAAAAGAAGCCATGAATCGGCTCGCGGATGCCGATCTGGTAATAGGCGTCGGCGGAGGATATATAAGAGAATTCCCCGGCTTCATGAAGATCATAGACCTGGGGCTTACGCTGCGCATGCTCATCCTGAGCCGCCAGATGGGAAAGATTACGATGCTTTATTCGCAGTCTATCGGACCATTCGGGAACAAGGCGCAAGAAATGCTTGCCGGACGGATACTCCGGAAGATGAAGCTCATCATCACCCGTGAATCGATAAGCAAGGATCTGCTCCTTGAGATGGGAGTGGAAAAAGATAGGATATCAGCCTCGGTAGATGCCGCTTTCCTGGTGCGGAAGCAGAATCCCATAAGCGCTCCGCTTCCGCCGGAATTCAAGGACATCAGGAAAGATTTCCAAGGTCCTCTTATCGGCGTCACTGCCCGCGCATGGCTCGGAAAGAAAGCGCAGGATAACTTCGAAAGACAGCTCGCGCGTACGCTCGATATCATAGCCCGAAAATATGACGCACGCATCGTATTCGTACCCCAAGCTACCATCGAAAGGCATGCGGACGATGATCGCATCGTACAGAAGAGAATATGGGAGATGATGGGACGAAAAGACCGCGCTATCAACCTGCGCGGCGCATATGACTTCCGTACACTCCTCTCGATATATGAGAATCTCGATTTCATGATCGGCACCCGTTTCCATTCGGCTATCTTCTCGCTTACCGCCCGCGTGCCCGCCCTCGTGATCGCATACGAGCATAAGGCGACAGGCATAATGAAGGACTTAGGCCTGGAAGAATGGGTAGCGGATATAGACAAGCTAGACGGAGAGGCGTTTGCCGGAATGTTCGATAGCTTACACCAGGAAAGAGACGCATATCTTGCACGGCTCGACAGATCGCTTCCGGCATATCTTGATATAGCTTCAAATTCTGCCGATATGATCCGGAAAATCTATCTAACGAGCAAAGACACGGAGAAGGTGTTTGCGATAAATAAAAACGAAACAAAGGCTTAGGAAGGCCTCACCGCCCAATAGGCCCCATACGATGCCCATAGTACCGTAAAGGGGGGTCAGGACATAGAAGAGTGCGACGGTAAAGACGAAGTAGATGACATTCACGCCGATATAGGCTTTCATCTGATGCTTTATCTTCATGACGATGGAGCCGATGGCTACGACCGCCAAGAAGAGACTCATAAGCGCCAAGACCTGGAGCATCTGGTAGCTATTCTGAGAGTATTCTTCGCCGAATATCAGGAGGATATATTTTCCGAAGAGGGAAATGAGCAAGATCGCAGGAAGGAGGAAAAGCCCGATATATCTGACGGCCTTTTTCGCGAACGCCGCGAAATCGTCTTCCCTGAACGATCCTTCGGCGAATAGCGATTGCGAGATGGCCTGCGGGATGATATTCAAAAGATTCGCGATAGTGGTGGCCATATAGAAATATGCCGCGTCTTTCGCGCCGAATTCATTGAGGATGAAGATAGGTGCCAGATATCCCGGCAGCCCGGAGACGAATCCGGCGGTATAAGTGGCCATGGAGAAACGGGATGCCTTCCGGGTGAATTCCTTTTCCAAGACGAGCTCGGGGCGGTAATCGAATTTCTTCACCATGAAATATATGCTGAGCGCGAGCGAGACGATCACGGCTCCCGAATAGGAGAAGAATACGCCGTAAGCGCCGAGCGAGATCAAGAAGAGTGGAAGGGCTATCTTCGTAAGGCCGAAGAACGTATAGACGATCAGGTTGTATTTCGAGAGACGATAAGCTACGAACACGCTGTCAGTAAGGCTGTTGAGGCTCACCGCAATCATGAAGATCACGAAGAAGAAGGCGTAAAGAGGGTTTTCCGCGAGCACATGGAAGGCCGGCGAGAAATAGTCTATGCCAAGGAGATAAAGCACAGAAGCTCCGATCGTTGTAGCGCTTACTATGAGGAGGGAAGTGTTGATCACGCGATTAGGTTTCGGAGACTGCGCGAGATACCGGACCAGCGCCGAATTGAGGCCGAAGAGGCTCCAACTGGAGATAGTGACCGTGATCGAGATGAGAGCCGTCGCGAAGCCCACTTCCTCGGAATTATAGAAACGCGTGGTAATCACCCAGAACACGAAGCCCAGTCCCGACATGACCCCGGTGGAAAGCATGAGATATACGGAATTCCGGAAAAGGCTATCGGCATTGAAGAGCGCCCA
This sequence comes from uncultured Candidatus Saccharibacteria bacterium, assembly GCA_964503935.1. Lineage (GTDB taxonomy): Bacteria > Patescibacteriota > Minisyncoccia > JAHIHE01 > JAGLIN01 > STD2-77. The sequence continues at coordinate 26,257 of CAZDCJ010000005.1, read as the reverse complement.
GACCTCCTTCGCCATGGCGACAGGCCCCATATTTTTTCCTCTTATCTTCATATGTTGGAATTAATTGACCCTGATTATTGACATAGCACCATATTACAATCATAGTTTATCTTCTTCTTTTTGCCAATGATGGTGAGGAGATTCCTAATGACCAGGGGGAGGCAACAAGTATATGACTTTTTCAGGGCTTTCCGACCCTATGCGGCCGCATTTGCCAATATGGAAAGAATATGACAAGATACTTGACTTTTTTCATATTCATGGTAGAATTAAACGTATTTTGAAATCAATGAGCGTCTTTCCATATCTAATCAGCCTAACACAAAAAATATGACAAAATCCTTGATTACAGGCGGGGCCGGATTCGTCGGATCGCATCTTGCAGACCGGCTTATTGCCGATGGAGACGAAGTCATCGTCATCGACAATCTGTCTTCCGGAAACAAGGAAAACCTCGACTCGAGGGTAAGATTATACGAGATGGACATACGCGATTCGAAAATTGCGAAAGTTATGGCTGAGGAAAGACCGGAATTCGTCTTCCATCTGGCTGCCCAGATTGATGTGCGCAAATCAGTGGAGGATCCCATCGAAGATGCGGATATCAACCTCAAGGGAACGCTCAACGTCCTGCAAGCAGCGCATGCCAGCGGGGTAAGAAAGATTATCTTCGCGTCCACCGGGGGTGCCATCTACGGCGACACCGATATATTCCCGACGCCGGAAATACGTTGCGAGCAACCACTCTCTCCGTACGGCATCCATAAGCTGGCTGCGGAAAAAAGCCTCTACTTCTATAAGAGAGTAAAAGGGCTGGATTATACCATCTTGCGCATGTCTAACATCTACGGCCCGCGGCAGAACTCTCGCGGAGAAGCAGGCGTGATAGCCATCTTCCTGAACCGCCTCATGAACGGCGCCCAACCCTATATCAATGGCAACGGCAATCAGACCCGCGATTATGTCTATGTAAAGGATGTGACTCAGGCCTTCGTGCTCGCCAAGGAAGATACCGGATCGAAGATATTCAACATCGGCACAGGAGTCGAGACCAGCGTCAATAGCATCTTTGATATGCTGGTCGAAGGCATGGAGATGAACATACCCAAAGAATACAAAGAAGCGCGCCCAGGGGAACAATGGAGGAGCTGCCTTGATTCTGCGCGCGCCAAGGAAGAGCTCCATTGGACACCTGAATACGATATAGGACAGGGACTCCGGGAGACTATCGCATGGTTCAGAGAAGCGAGGTAAACACGGAACGATTCCCATAAGACCTATCAGCTTAACACAAACATCATGAAGATAACTAACGTACGCCTTGAGGAAGAAGGCGACTGCTTCTCTCTTGCTGCTGACTGCAAGGTAAGGCATGTAGGCTACGACCGGATCTATTTCAAATTCGAGAAAAGATACCGGGATTTTGTCGTGGCTGACGCCAGTCCGTTCGCTGCCGCTCTGCTCCTTCCCTCGATGAAGCTCGGACAGGATCTCGAGATAGACGGAAGCATCTCCCGGAAGCTCTACGCCGGCATGCGGGAAATAATGAAGACAGTCTCCGCGTGGGAACTCGGCCTGGAAGGTATCTCTATCCATGCGAAGGAGATAAAGCCGGACAAAGCGGGCGATCCTGGCAAAAACGCCTCTTTCTTCTCCGGCGGGGTGGATTCCTTCTATACATACCTCAAGCACAAAGAAGGGGATTCGAAGATAGACTTCCTCGTCCTAGCCGATGGCTTCGATATCAGGCTCGACAATCCCGAGCTATGGAAAGAGACTTGCAAGACGGTCGATGCGATTGCCGCAAGTGAAGGGGTGGAGGTGATCAAAGTCGAGAGCAACATCCGCAACCTCATAGAACCGTCTCTCATCTGGGATTATACCCACGGAGGCTGTCTTGCGGCTTTAGGACTGTCTCTTCGCGGCGGGCTGGGAAATATCTACATACCATCGTCACTCGCTATCGGACAGCTCCTGCCTTGGGGATCGCACCCTGAGCTCGACCCCCGGTGGAATACAGAATGCGCCTCTTTCTTCCACGACGGCGCCGATACCAGGAGGGTAGACAAGGTCCGATATATCGCCCGTAATCCTCTTGCCCTCAGATACCTTCGCGTCTGCTATATCAACCGGAGGGGGCAATTCAACTGCGGTACGTGCGACAAATGCATCCGCACCATGACCAACCTCGCCATCGCGGGAAAATTACAAGAGTCCGAGACTTTTCCGCATGAGATCAAGCCCGGCACGATTGCCGGACTCACGGTCAGCGGAGAACAAAATGCCATCCTTCACCGCGAAAATCTGGAAGAACTCGAGAAGATGGGAATCGAGGAAGGCCTCCAAAAGGAACTGAAGAAGATCCTCTACGAATATGAGCATCCCCGGTTCGAGGCCAAGAGAGCACTCGGAAAAATGCGCTATCATCTCATGGAAGCAGTCAATCAGATAAGGCAACTGGATTTTCTCTACAATCAGGACAGGCTCCAGAAGATGAAGCAGGGTCTGATAAAAAGACTGAAGGGATAGCGGCTCAGTCTATGGCACGGACGCCTCGGAAAGATACCAGGGCGTCTTGTTCTTTTCCGGATATGCTTCTGTGGATAACTCCTTTTTACAAAGATATTTCCGTGATATACTTGAATTTACCAAAGCTTACCGTAGCGCTAAAAAACCGGCAGGCGTGCTATTTGAAATCTGAGATAGTCCGAAGATACACCCGTTTGGAAACTCGATGGATTTGGAGAAAATACCACTCATTCAGGTATATTTAATCCACTAAATCCAAAAAGATGAAAAACAAATTCTTACTGAGGGTGTTTTTTGTTATCTTCGCTCTCGGCGTATCAAATTCTCATCCGGAGACAAATCTGCTGCCATATCGCACGGAAACCGCGATTGCTGCCACGACCATCGCCGATCTCGAAGCTGCCATAACTTCCGCCCAAGCTCTCCACGACGGCGCCGTCGAAGGCACAGCTCCGGGAAATTATCCGGCGCTATCCAAGGCTACGCTCCAATCGGTAATCAATTCGGCAAAGACCTCCAGGAATTATTACTATTCTTCCGACGATAACAGTGTCCTGAGTCCGGCCATCACCAGCCTCGCCAACGCCGTAGACGTCTTCAAGTCGAAAGTGATCGCTTCAGACGGAGCAGATACCGATGGCGACGGGATACTCGACACCGCCGACAACTGCGCCACCGTCTCAAACGCTTCCCAAAGTGATGCTGACGGAGACGGCAAGGGCGATGCATGTGACAGTACCGACGACCGGGATACCGCGCCGCCTACGATCACCCTCCTCGGTCCGGTCTTGGTAGATATTACCGTAGGTACCGCCTATATCGACGCTTATGGCGCCACTGCCGATGACGACACCGACGGAGATATCACCGAAAATATCACCCTCGATGATTCTGCCATAGATAAGAATGTGATCGGCAGCTACACGGTAACTTACAGCGTAAGCGATGCGGCAGGAAATGCGGCCGCCAACGTCAGCCGGACAGTAAGGGTAGTCGCCGTTTCGGAAAACGACGATACGGACGATTCTTCATCCGCTCCGCCCTCGACCGCTTCGTCGGGCGGGGGAGGAATACTTGTCATATCCCGATTTGCTCCCGCAGATGCCTCTATCGAAATAAATAGCGGCAACGAGAAGACTGCGAATCGGAACGTGGCCTTGGCCCTCAAAGCGGAAGGGGCCACAATGATGGCTATCTCCAATGATGCCGATTTCACAGAGAGCGAATGGGAGACATTCTCCGCCAGCAAGGAATGGGTCCTTACGGAAGGTAATGGCGGAAAGACTGTCTATGTCAGATTCCGAAACTCAAAGGGGAAGGCCTCTGCCATTCACACTGACAGCATAATCCTCGAAAAAAAGACTGGCGAAAGAGGAGAGGTCTTGGGCGACGATACCGTCAACGTCAGGGACGGCGACCTGGTCCAGTGCAAGAGTTGTCAGGATCCTTTTGCCGTATATGTCGTAAAAGTATCGGAAAATAAAAAATTCATAAGACACATAAAACCCAGCTTCTTCAGATATTACCGGCATGCCACCTGGTCGCAGATAATCCAAGTCAACACTTTAGACAAATTCATAGTCTCCAGCCTGGTGCGCGTAAACACGGGAGCAAGTGGCCAGCCGCTTCCGACTGATCGCGTCTATGAGATCAACGCCGACGGATCCAAACACTGGCTCAATATGGACTCCGCCCAATTCCACGCCCGCGGAGGCACCGCGGAGGCCATATATACGGTAAACCGGCGAGAACTCGGTTCCTATTTTACCGGCGCGGATGTCTTGCCCTGAGCAAGCGTCCGGAATCATATGCAAGACAAGCTAAGGACGCCCCTTCATGGGACGCCCTTTTCATAAGTCTGGCTTTATCACCTCGCCTTGCGGTGATATAATTCCTTAAGACATCGATCGTGCCTTAGCAGCCGATGATTAACTCTTATTATGAAAATGATAAAGAAAGGATACTTCAGCAAGACAGCTTTTTTCTTCCTGGTTTTCTGCGTCTTCGCCTTGCCGACCGGATCAGCGCCTTTCGCCTACGCCATGGGCTCGGTGACGGCTGAGAGCGACAAGCTTCTCGGTTCCGCCGCCATAAGATCCTCTTTCGGCGCAGACGGAGCCGGAATGAAGATAGGGGTCATCTCGGACGGGATAGACCACCTCTCCGACGCGATCGCTTCCGGGGATCTTCCGGACGAAGTGCATATCCTCGGCGGCGGAACAGGAGGAGATGAAGGCGTAGCCATGATGGAGATAATCTATGATATAGCCCCCGGCGCTGAGCTTTATTTCCATGGCGGAGGAGACAGCATGGCTTCTTTCAACGAGGCCGTGGACAGACTTGTCGAGGCGGGCTGCGGCATCATCGTGGACGACCTGGGATATGACGACGAAGCATTCTTCGAAGACGGCGCGATAAGCAGGCATCTCGCCGAAATCATGGCTTCTCATGACGTCATCTTCGTCTCTGCCGCAGGAAACGGAGCCAATGCGCATTATCAGGGAAGATTCTATGACGACGGCAAAGGATATCATGACTTTTCCGAAGGCGACTCCTCCAGGAAGAACCTTTATGTAGAACTTCCGCCAGGAGAGGAAATGGAAGTCGTACTGGGATGGGATGACAGATCCGGGCATTCGGGTAACGATTATGATCTGCAGCTCTACGAATCGGGAACGCTGCGATTCCTAGGGGAAAGCACTCAGACGCAGGACGGGGACGACGATCCGCTGGAAGTGCTTTATTATGCCAATAATACGGAACACGCTATCGACGTAGAAATAGATGTGTCGGCCTACGACGTATCAGCTTCCAACGTCCTCGAACTCTACATCTACACAAAAGGTAATATTTCGCCTGTAAATATAACTGCCGCCGATTCGATCTACGGCCACCCCAACGCCGAAGGAGTGCTGGCAGTAGGAGCTATTAGTGTTAAGGATAAGGGCAATAATACTATCGAGCCCTATTCCGCGCGGGGGCCGTCCACCTTTATCGGAGGAATAGAGCGGGATAAGCCTGATATAATGGCGCTTGACTACATCTCGATAAGCGGAGCGGGGGATTTCAAGGTTCCTTTCTCCGGAACGAGCGCTTCCGCACCGGCGGTTGCAGCCATACTGGCCCAGCTCTGGGGAGCTTTTCCGGAGCTTTTGGGGGACGAGATCAGAGAAGCAATCCTTTCTTCCGCGATTGATCTGGGAATTGACGGATTCGACCATACTTATGGACACGGCCGAGCAGATGCCGAAAGAGCTTATGAGTATCTTGCCGAAAACAACAGCCGTTTCTCGGACGATATATCGGAAAACGTCCAAGACGGCGACATCATCCAGTGCAAGAACTCAGCCGACCCTTTCGCGGTATATATCGTGAAGATCGTGAATGGCAAGAGATATATCCGCCATATCGTAAGCCTTGAGATCTTCAATTTCTATTCCCATCTCGAATGGGACAATCTCATCCAGTTGGATGATTTGAAAGAATACACCCTCTCCGGTTGGGTGCGGGTGAACACCGGAGCGAATGGCAATCCGGGCCCCCACGATAAAGTCTGGGAAATAAACGGAGATCAGACCCGGCACCACATCGATATGACGGCCGAAGAATTCCTTCTCCATGGCGGATCCGAGGACGCCATCTATCCCATAAACCAAGGAGAGCTCAATCTCTACAAGATGGGTCCGGCAGTGAAACTGATGTAGGAAAGCAGCGGAATAAGTCTGTACAGAATGCGGGAGCGGGTTTGAACCTGCTCCCGCTTGTCTTATCCGGAAAGCCCAGTCCGTATCTCGGAGTAGCAGGCTTTAGTCCGCGCGCGTTTGACCCCGTATTATCCGCGCGGGACAGCCGCGCGGACTGAAGTCCGCTACTCCATCCCGTCATCCGGCCCATTGCGTATCTCGGGGTAACAGCGCGGACTGGAGCTTGCCTCGCCGGAACTTTAAGTGAAGGCGGGTGGCGCAAGGCGCCGGGGCGTGTCGAATCTGAAAATCAAAAAGGACAGATCCTTGCAGCATCAAAAGATTATCCCTGCCTTTCCTCTTTATTCACGAAGAGCAGAGAACGACCGAAACGCTTGACACGGACGAGATCATTCTTGTAGTTTTGTCCATCCGATGCTATAATTTTTGCAGCAAGCAGTCTCGCCGATGGGCCGTTTTGGAATTTTGATTGCTTTGCCATATCAACCAACCAAAATTCAGGATGTGCCGTGTCTAGAATTCACAGAACATCAAGCTTCAGGTATGCTATCCGGATAAACCAGTTATTTCATAATATACGATTTGTCTAGAAGATGTCGTATGGCGCTTGGTGTTTTTATGTATCCGCATGAATACAGTCCTGGTTTCGAATATTTAATCGTTTAATAGAAGAGATGAAAAGGAAATCACTTAGAAAGCTGCCAGCAGGTTTTATAGCAATCAGTATGATCATCAGCCAGGCATGTACGGTAATACCCGCCCTGGAGCCAAACCTAGCCCGGGCGAACGAGAAGGTAGCGATGAGAAAGACCGGTTCCGTGCAGGATAATATCCCTCCGGCTGCCGGTTCGGACGCTTCCGTAAACTCCCGGAAAGCTAGCTTAAGCGAAGCGAAGAAGAAGCTGGGTACGAATCTCCTAAAGCTCATCGATAGCAATTATCTACTCCCCGATGAGAGCGGCGATGAGGTGATATCCCGCATGAAGAAGCTCAAGCAATATTTCGGCAAGACTGATGCTGTAGGAGCCCATTCCAAGAGCAGATCCGGACAGACGCACGGCAATCTGGTCAAAGCATATGTGAGCCTGGAAAGCTCCGTCCCCACGAGCATCATCGACCCCTATGCCTGGGAAATCACGAGTCGCAGCGAAGAAGACCACCTTGCGGTCGCACTGGTGGAAATAGGTAACCTTGAGAGCATGGCCTCTTTGTCGGGCGTGAAATCCATCAAAGAAGTCACTCCTCCGCGCGTAAACCGGGGTTCGGTAACCGCAGAAGGCGACGCGATCCATAATACTGACGACATAAGATCGGCATACGCCCAACAAGGAGCCGGCGTGAAGATCGGAGTGATTTCCGATGGAGTCGACCATATCTCACAAGCCAAGGCAACGGGCGATCTGCCGTCATCGGTAAGCGTACTCGACAACTCCTACGGAGGAGACGAGGGGACGGCGATGCTCGAGATCATTTACGACATGGCTCCGGGCGCGCAGCTCTATTTCCACGAAGGAGGCATGGATCTCCTCGAATTCAACCATGCTTATGACGACCTCATCGCCGCAGGCTGCAAGGTGATCGTAGACGACCTCGGATGGGATAACGAGCCTTTTTTCGAAGACGGCGTGGTAGGAAATCATCTTTCTTCACTTTTGTCCTCGAAAAATATCGTCCTGATCTCTGCGGCTGGCAATGAAGCCGATCGCCACTATCAGGGCACTTTTTATGACGACGGCAACGGCTCCCATGATTTCAGCAGAGGGACTTCTTCGACTTCGAAATACCTCTATGCAACGCTCGCTCCGGGCGACTGGTTCTATGTCGTTCTCCAATGGGATGACGTCTTCGGAAGCTCCGGCAATGATTATGATCTTGCCCTGTATAAGAAAGGCACCACTACGAAGCTCGCGGAAAGTACCGACACCCAGAACGGCAACGACGATCCTTACGAATGGATAGATTATACCAACAATACTTCCGCCACCCAGACCGTCCAGGTAAAAGTCAATAGATATAGCGGCTCCAGCGCCAAGCTGCTCGAGCTTTACCTCTGGTCAGCGGGTGATTCCGTCCTTTCCACCAACATAACTGCGGCAGATTCCGTATATGGGCACCCGAATGTCAAAGGGGTGATGGCCGTAGCCGCCATCGATTCCCAGGACCCGGGTTGGGATACGATAGAAGAATTCTCCTCGAGAGGACCGACAGTCTATCGTACCGAGACCAGGAATAAGCCGGATATAACAGGAATAGACAATATCTCGGTAAGCGGAGCAGGGGAGTTTGATTCGCCCTTTTCCGGCACCAGCGCGGCGGCGCCGGGCATAGCTGCCATCGTGGCACAGCTCTGGGGAGCTTTCCCGACCCTTGCCGGAAACACCATCCGCAACGCAGTGCTAGTTTCAGCGACAGATCTCGGCACATCGGGTTTCGATTATACCTTCGGCTATGGCCGCGCTGATGCCGCCAAAGCTTATCAGCTCCTTTCGGACTATACTGCCGAAAGCTCAGAGAAAACCATCACTTCCTTCGTCCTCAAGGGCGTCTCGGGGACTATCAATGAGATAAATCACACCATAAGCGTCTTGCTTCCTGCCGGAACCAGCGTCACTTCGCTCGTTCCCACCATCGCGGTGTCAGAGGGCGCTACCATAAGTCCCGTTTCCGGCGCATCAAGAAGTTTCTCCAGCCCCGTGACCTATACCGTGACCGCGGAAGACGGAAGTACGCAAACTTATACCGTGACGGTGACCGTAGAAGAAGAACTCAGCTCAGCAAAGAATATAACTTCATTCACTCTCAAGGGAGTGGCAGGCACTATCAGCCAGACGGCAAGAACTATCAAGGTCACCTTGCCTGCCGGAACCAGCGTGACTGCGCTCGCACCGAATATCGCTATTTCTGTCGGAGCTACGGTAAGTCCGACCTCGGGCGCTTCCCGGAATTTCACGAATCCCGTGACCTATACCGTGACCGCGGAAGACGGAAGTACGCAAACTTATACCGTGACGGTCACCGTTCCGACAACTCTCAGTTCCGCCAAGAGCATAACTGCTTTCCTCTTGAAGGGTCAGGGGGGCGTCATCAACGAGACGGCCAGCACGATTACCGTCAATCTTCCGGCCGGAACAGGAGTCACTTCGCTTGCCCCTGATATCAGTATTTCCCCCAAGGCTACGGTAAGTCCGGCCTCGGGCGTCTCCCGGAATTTCTCAAGTCCGGTCAATTATACGATTACGGCTGAAGATGCCAGTACCCGGACCTACACGGCCAGAGCCGTGGTCACCAATGCGGAAGAGACCTTAAGTTCCGCAAAGAACATCACTAATTTCATCCTGGGAGGAGTGACCGGCACCATCAATGAGACCACCAATACCATTAAGGTCAACTTCCCAGCAGGTACCAATGTGACCGCTCTCTCTCCCGATATCTATCTTTCTCCTATGGCAACCGTGAGCCCGGCTTCTGGAGAAGCCAAGAATTTTACCAATCCGATCAGCTACAGAGTCACGGCAGAAGATGGCACCTATCAGACTTATTCGGTGACGGCCGTGGTAGCAGCCGTCGACAACGGTAATCCGACTGGGACAGTTACCTATGACATAACTACCCCAACCAATTCGGATGTCGTCGCTACCCTGCATCTGAGCGAGCCCGTAATCATGACAAGCGATGGCGGCAAATACCATACCTTCACGCAAAACGGCAGCTGGACTTTTACTTACCATGACGCCGACGGCAATACCGGCTCGACAATAGCAAAGGTCACCAATATCGACAAGACGGCGCCGACAATCTCTCTCAAAGGAAGCAGTGCGATGACGCTTGCCGCAGGCAGTTCTTACACGGAGGAAGGTGCTACGGCCACGGACAATATGGACGGTTCCGTCAGCGTCCTCGCTACGGGTGCAGTCAACGGGAATGTAGCCGGAGCCTATACGATCACTTATACGGCAACCGACGATGCGGGGAATACCGCGACCGTAAAACGTACCGTGACCGTGTCGGGCAGTGATTCTACCGATATTAATAATATAGACGACACGACCTCCCCGAATATCCGGATCACTTCCTTCAAATTCGAAAGTTTCACTCCGGACGTAGTCGGGATAATCGATAATTCAACCCATAAGATAGCTCTTACAGTCCCATATGGCACTAACGTGACCGCGCTCGTACCGACTATCCTGCTCACAGAAGGTGCGACCGTAAGTCCGGCTTCCGGCAAAGCGCAGAACTTCGCCGTTCCTAAGACTTACACTGTAACTACCGCAGACGGCACGAAGCAGGCCTATGCTGTTTCCGTCAAGATTGACGCATCCAAAGAAGATACCGTTACGGTAACCAATAGCGCCATGACGATTACCTCCGCGCAAAAAGGCGTTCTCATCAGGAATCTTTCCGACGACAACAAAGTACAGGCCGAGATTCCGAAAGGAAGCGTGACTTCCGATACCATTTTCACGATAAAGCAGGAGAATCTAGCAGCCACCGACAAGCCGGACGTCGTCGGCGCCAAACTGCTCCTAGGGCTTGCTTTCAATATCGAAGCGATCGACACGGATGATGTAAATCTCGAAAACCTCGAAGATTCGATGACCGTGACTATGACCGTACCCAATCTTCCCAAAAACACGGCGGGGCTCAAAGTCTATTATTACGACGAGGTGCACAAGAATTGGGCGCAAGTGACCAGTGTCACTTTCGGCGACAACACCATAACCTTCCTCGCCGATTACCTGGCGACTTTCGCGGTGTTCCAGACAAAGATATTCCTTCCTACTGGCATCGTGGACGGCGACATCATCCAGTGCAAGAACAGCGCCAATCCCTACGCCGTATATATCGTAAAGATAATAGGGGACAATGCATATATCCGCCATATCGTCAGCCTTCAGATATTCAATTACTACAAGCACCTCAAGTGGGAGAATCTCAAACAGGTAGGATCTCTGGATTCGTTCTCGCTCTCCGGATGGGTGCGCGTCAATACCGGCGCGAACGGCCAGGCGCGCTCGGGCGATAAGGTATGGGAAATCAACGGCGACCAGACCAAACACTGGATAAACATGACCGCCAGCCAGTTCCTCACCCACGGCGGCTCGGATGAAGCTATCTACGCCGTGAACCAGGGAGAGCTCAATCTTTACGCTACCGGCCCTGATGTAATGAGCCTGTAAAGAGCGCCCTACCGACATTCTCCTCAAAAACTTACCGTAAATCATTGTTCCTATCTTCCGATAAATTCTAATCATTAATCATTAAGCGAAAAGATGAAAAGAATCCTATCATTGAAGCTGTCCGCAATCCTCATGGTTTTGGGCATGATCTCGGGACAACTTGGTTTCGTTTTGCCCGGATTCCAGGCTCTGGAAGTCCAAGCGAACGAACCCGCCGAACCTATCGCACTGGTCTATCGGGGACCGATAGCGGGATGCGCCGGATGCTCCGAAGCAGCCGCAGCGCTCCTCCAGAGCGACCCTACCTGGGACTTTGACGTAAGATACGTCGGTCCCGACGAAGATTTATCCGTCCAGGAAGGATTGGCACTTCCAGATGCCATCCTCTATGTGCAACCGGGGGGAGACGGAGATCTGGACGAAGCTTTTGATCTTGTAAGCGGGAATGCCGCCGCAATCCGGACTTTCGTAAAAGACGGAGGAAGATATCTCGGCATCTGCATGGGGGCTTATATGGTCGATGACGATCCGGGATACGACCTGCGCCTCAACACGAACCAATATATTACCACTTATGGCGCAGATGTGACCGACGATGATAAAAGCATGGTCGAAATCACCTGGAGAGGGGAGAAGCGCAAGGTGTATTTCCAGGACGGACCTTATTTTGTCCCCTCATGGCTTACGTGGGGAGAGACCATCCTGGCGCGATATTCCAATAACAAGATTGCCGCAATGGTACAGCCTTACGGCAAGGGAAAGATCGGAGTCTCCGGAGTACATCCGGAAGCCCCCCAGAGCTGGTACACTGCAGCGGGACTTACAGATACCGACGGCCCGGATGCGGATCTGGGGCACGACCTCATCGACACGCTGATGACCGGCCTTACTCCTCCGGAGGAAAGCTCCGAAAAGGCTATAATTTCCTTTATCATCAATAACGTAGAAGGAACGATAGACCAGACCCATCACACTGTGACTATAAATCTTCCGGCCGGTACCGATGCGGCTACGCTCGTTCCCAACATCTATATCTCAGACGAAGCCAAGATAAGCCCTGCTTCGGCAATTGCGACTGACTTCACAGACCCCGTGACTTATACCCTGGAGGCGGAAGACGGCAGCACGCAGGAATATGTGGTCACGGTAAATGTTATCGAAGGCAAAAGCTCAGAAAATACGATTGTCTCCTTTACACTTGCCGGGCAGGCAGGAACAATCAATGAGACTACTCATACCGTCACGATCAACCTCCCTGCGGGAACCAGCGTAACCTCGCTCGCGCCCACTATTGGCGTCTCTAATAAAGCAAGCATAAGCCCGGCTTCGGGAGTCAAGAGGGATTTTACCGATTCAATCTTCTATATCGTGACTGCCGAGAACGGAGATAATCAAATCTACCTGGTGACAGCCACTGTGGCTGACGACGATACACCTATCGTAACTCCCAGTGACGATAATTACATAACTAATTTCATCCTCGAAGGAGTGACCGGAGAGATCGACGAAGACGAGGATACGATTACCATTAATTTTCCGGCGGATACCGACGTGACTTCGCTTACACCCGATATTTATCTTTCGGCCAAAGCCTCGGTTACTCCCGCTTCGGGATACAACAGGGATTTTTCCGACCCCATAACCTATAAAGTCACCGCGGAAGACGGCAGCGTACGGATCTATATCATAGAAACTGTCATTGCCGAAGAGGATGACGGACATCCCACGGCAAGCATCTCTTATAACATAACCTCTCCGACCAGTAGCAATGTGGTTGCGACATTAAAGCCAAGCGAGGAAATCACTATTACCAGTCCCGGGGGATTTACCCATACTTTTACAGGCAATGGGACATTTACTTTCGAATTCGTAGATGACGACGGCAATACCGGAGAAGCGACGGCAAGCGTAGCCAATATCGACAAGGAAGCTCCGGTAATCACTCTCGCTGGCAAGCGCGTGGTCGTCCTGGAGGAGGGTTCCGTCTATCACGAGATGGGAGCGATCGCCGATGACGAGATCGAAGGCACCGTCAGTGTCATCGCCACCGGGACGGTCAATGTGCATATCCCAGGCACTTACACCGTCACCTATACCGCGACAGATGAAGCCGGAAATGTCGCCACCGCCACCCGCACCATAAAAGTAGGCGACAGCGGCATAGTGGACGGCGACATCATCCAGTGCAAGAACAGCGCGAACCCTTATGCTGTCTATATCGTGAAGATTTCCGGGGACAAGCGGTTCATCCGCCACATCGTCAGCCTCGAGATATTCAATTATTACAAGCACCTCAATTGGGAAAACCTCAAACGGGTGGACAGTCTCGAGGGCTATTCGCTTTCCGGCTGGGTGCGCGTCAATACCGGCGCGAGTGGCCAGCCTAGACCTTCTGACAAGGTTTGGGAGGTGAATGCCGATCAGACCAAGCATTGGATAAACATGACCGCTCAGCAATTCCTGTCCCACGGAGGCTCGGAAGAGGCTATCTACCGGATTAATCAGGGAGAGCTTGATCTGTACAAGACAGGCCCGGATGTGATGAGCTTATAGGAAATTAACTAAAAAACAGGCTATATGGCCTGTTTTTTCTATCAACAAAAATCATTATTTTTTCCTCAAATCCTCCGGTGCTGTCATCCTGGACTTGTTTCAGGATATTCGTTATATTTCGTTGAGACCGTATCATAGCACATGGACATCAAATAACGAGGATTCCGAACTCAATCCAGGATTACAAACCACAAAAGTTGTCATTGCGAGGAACGAAAGGCAGAGTTTACCCAGGGCCAAGATCGGGGGACGACAATCCCGTAAGGATGCTCGCCTCGGAAATCCAGAAACTTACCGATGTGCCCGTAAACAATATTTTTATAAACATAACGCCCCCCCCCATTCATGTCGTACGATTCCTAGATTCCTCAATCGCTCCTTCTAGTCGCCCATGTCGGAATGATAAAATTCTGACTTCCTTTTACAAATTTACCCGATTAAGATTATGGCAGGAATGACCTCTATTATTGTCATTGCGAGCTTGAGCAGGTAGCGAAAGCGTCGCAATCTCGTTACCAAAAAATAAACCCAAGCGGGTCGAGTGCACCTCCTCTGAGAGGGGTGGCCTAAAAGGCCGGGGCGTGTCGCATTAAAAATCCAAGACAATGCTCATTTCCAAAATAATACGAAGATTCGATAAAACATTAGACATTAAGACTCGCCTGATATATGCTGTCTATATAACATCATCCTAAGATAATCTATGGAATTCCCGATACGCATCAACAAATATCTCGCCGAGAAGGGGATATGCAGCCGCCGTGAAGCCGACAAGCTGATCGAAGAAGGCAAAGTTTCTGTAAATGGCGCACGGGCCGCACTTGGCCAGATAATCGAAGAGAGCGATGATATCCGGCTTGAAAGCGGCCTCAAAGAGCTCTTTTATATCGCTTACAATAAGCCCGCAGGAATCGTGACCAACTGTCCCCAGAATGGAGAGAAAGGAATCAAGGATATCCTAAGTTTAAAATCCGATTATTTCCCCGTAGGCAGGCTCGACAAGGAGTCCCGCGGACTCATCCTGCTTTCCAACGATGGACGTATCACCGATCGGCTCCTTAATCCCCGGAATTATCATGAGAAGGAATACGAAGTCGAAGTCAATCGCAAGCTCCAAGATAATGACCTCCGGCAACTCCGGCAGGGAATCACGCTGGACGGCGGCTTTGTCACCAAGCCCTGCGAAATCAAAGTCCTCGATGATTATTCTTTTTCCATCGTTCTCACCGAAGGCAAGAACCGCCAAATCCGCCGTATGTGCCTCGCGCTCGGATACGATGTCGTAGACCTCAACCGCGTGCGCATCATGAATATACGCATAGAAGGAATCAGGGAAGGGCATTACAAAACCTTGTCAGGAGAAGTGCTTGAGGAGCTGCTTTCGGAGCTGGACTTAACCGAAAATAACGAGACGAATCAATGAACAAATATCTTCGACCGATAGATGCGGAAATCGACCTGCATCAGATGACCAGAGATGAAGCCCGCCAAGAAGTCGAGACTTTCCTTGTTGAAGCAGAATCTCTCAGATATAAAAAGATCCGGATAATTACCGGAAAAGGAATCCATTCGGAAAACGGAAAGGGAGTACTCGGCACCTACATCAAGGGATTGCTGGACTTGAAGGGCTATGATTATAATATCGCCAAGTATGACGAGGGAGGCGAAGGGGCTATTGATATCTCACTATAGAAAAGAAAGTGCAGCCTTGCTTAAGCCCGTGCTATTTTTGCAATAAAAAAGAGGACCTTTCGTCTTCTTATTGGTTTGGTGCAAGCTGGTGAGCTCCACATCATCTTCTCTCGGGGTAGATTATGAATGATGCGTATTTTTAAGACAAAAGGTCCAGTAGACACACTAGCATGGATTAGGAAATGAGGCAAGGGCAGAGGTGTCAATCCGGCGTATTTTGGCTTATTCTAAACAAATTTCAGAAACAAGAATAAAATTTTCATCTGTCATTTCAGAATCTTTCGTAAGAGAGATATCCGGAATTCCGTTGCCAAGCATGAAAAACGCGATTATATGGTAAAAATGTGGTATTTTGCATAGTCACCAGATTCCAGATAGTTTGGATTACCAGTATTCCGGAATGACATATACGATCATCTCCTCTCTCTTACCATTTGATTTCTAACCTCTTTTGTCGTATCATATTGTCAGCCATTAATCATCACAAAATAACATGACTATCCTAGCCTGGATCCTTATAAGTACCTTCTCGATGAGTCTCATATCGTTCGCAGGAGCCTTCGCGCTTTACCTCAAGGAGCAGTCGCTCCAGAAGATAACTCTTCCGCTGGTCTCCATGTCCGCCGGCGCGCTCCTAGGGGGCGCGCTATTGCACATGATCCCGGAAGCGATAGAAGAGATGGGCAATATCGAAGCCGTCTGGATATGGGTCTTGGTCGGATTCTCGCTATTCCTGCTCCTAGAGCAATCAATCCACTGGCACCACTGCCACAAAGCGCCGAGTGATCACAAGGAACCGGTTACTTATCTCATCTTGATTGCCGACGGCTTGCATAATTTCATCGACGGCCTCGCTATCGCCGGAGCGTTTCTCGTGGATTTCCGCGTCGGTATCATCACCTGGATCGCCAGTGCCGCTCACGAGATTCCACAGGAGTTCGGCGACTTCGGCATCCTCGTCCACGGCGGCTGGAAGAAGAGCAAGGCGCTCTGGTTCAATTTCATATCCGGCCTCACGATGGTCCTGGGCGGGCTCATAGCGTTCTATTTCTCCGCGAGCTATGATGTCAGCTTCCTTTTGCCATTCGCCGCAGGAAATTTCATCTATATCGCCGCATCCGACCTCATTCCCGAAGTGAAACATGCGGAGAATATCAAGACCAATCTCGTACACTACACGTCATTCCTCCTCGGTATCGCGATCATCTTCGTCGTAGGGATGTTCGAGTAATCTGACACTACTGGATATTCCCATGATCAAATCTTCTTTTTTACGATACTATGGTTTTGGCGTAACATGACAAGGATACTGAAACAAGTTCAGCATGACACCTTGGAATCGATCTAACACAAGAAACGGATATGCGAGACGGATATTATTTTGTCCGCATAGTTCATCACATCTTGTATGACCGATGCAGAATCCTGGCCATAATGCGTGCATTCCTTTATCTTTTCTATTATCCTCCGATAATTTTCGCTATGGATTACGTACGAACCTGACTGGATACGATAAGCATTACATTCGGGACAAACCATACTTTTGCCACCCCAGGCAGCAGCGAAGGATCTCTTACGTTACTTCTTATCCGACTTATTTTTCTACTATCCAAGAGAAGCGTTCTTCTGCAAGTTCGGCACGACAAGGCAAAATTATCCCATTCCCTGCATTTCAAGCCTTTACAAACGCTTTTTATTATACTATATTGTATAAGTAACTTATGGGTAGGTTCCGGAGCGGTCAAACGGGACTGGCTGTAAACCAGTTGGCTTTCGCCTTCGGGGGTTCGAATCCCTCCCTGCCCACCAAAGAATAGCCATCCAGATTCGAAAGATTTCTTTATAAAATCTGGATCGTGTCATCCGCACAGAGGAATGAGAAGTTTATGCCCGGTAGCGAAGCGGGGGGCCTCCCTGCCCACTAATGATACGCATATGGCGCCAAGGAAATGCGCAACCGTTTATTGATAAAGACATCCACGATTCAGGAGGAATGCCTAATTTTTATGTAAAAAAATGAGCTTTTCCGGAAGTTTCGAACAGCCTGGCAGCATTGAAGATTCCAATCATGTAATCCCGAAAGAGGAGGACGAATTTCTTGAGCCTGAAAATATCGAATCTGATTTTGATGCGTCTTTCGCATACCGGGACTCTACCACCGAAGAGAGCGAATTATATCCGGAAGGCGATAATCTTTACGGCAGTTATGATGACTCTGGTGCGAATGAGCTAGATCAGAAAAAAGAAGACGGGAGTGAGAAAAGGGACGAAAAGACAGAAGAGATGAGCCCTAAGGCATCCATCTTGACAGAAGTAGAGAAGATAAATAATACCGAAGCCGAATTTCAGGCCAAAAAGGAAAGAATAGCAGAAGAAACGAGGACTAAGAACATCAAACTCATGGGGGAAAGGAAGGAAGCGGAGAGAGAAGCAATAGCTAAGAACCTCCCTATCCCAAAGAATAACCTGGAAAAGCAAGGAATATATAAGAAAGTAGAGCAGGAAGAAATGATGCTCTCGCAGGCGAAATTGCAACATCATGATATAATTTTGAAGATAGAGAAGTTCGTCCTTGATTTCGGCCATGACCTGAACGATATAGAAGATTTCTGGATAGAGTATGACGCAAAGTTTGCCGACAAAGGCATCGAATCCAGACAAAATGCAGAAAGAATCAAACGCGAAATCCTGGCAAATGTAGCGGTCGAGAATCTGATGAGAGACCTCGAAACCGCATATGAAGAAAAAAACAAAGAGACAAAGACTCGCGAAGAAAGGATGAAAAAGGCAAATAATAACAATAATGGACGCTCTATATTAGCAAGAAAAAAGACGGGGAAAGAAAAAGAGGCGGAAAAACACCGCGAACGTATAGCGGAATATTGGAAAAAAGGCGACGGTATCAAGATAGATATAGAACTCCCGGAACCCAAAGAGGATATGGACCAGAATATAGATTTTTATATCAATGCAAGATGCACCGATTCTGACGGCAATATCCGGACAAGAAAGCTGCCTTGCCGCGTCGTATTTGTAGATACTTCCATTAACTTATCCGATGATAGGGAAAATAGGGATCGCAATAGCTTCGTCCATAGCATTTATGCGAATTTCAAGTGTCCTGACATGGATATTGCGAAAAAATATCTTAGCTATACAGAACGCGAAAAGATGAAGAGATTTTATATTTCGGGAGAAGAAGGCGAGCGACTCCTGATAGTCCTACCAGAATTCGGGAAAAATGCCGTCAGCGAGACAGGAATGACCAATGATACATTCAGAAAGAATTTCCTCAACAAGCTGATGGACGACGAGAACTTCCAGCGCAATTTCCTTCCTTGACATAGACACGCAGCAGTGTTAGACTGGCACAGCTTCAACTAATCTGATGGAGGTGATATAATCACGAAAAACGCAGAAGAAGCTGAAAAAATCAAAGAGAGGAAGGAAGAGATATGGGGACATGAACCATGCCAGAATCTGATTAAGCTCAAGGAGGCCGGTCAGGAAATAGACCAGTTTGTTTGGGATTTAGTTGTCCTCAGTCATGTCAAGAAATGCGAGGAATGCCGCTTGGCATACGAAGCCCTTTCCGATCCCACGGCCATGTCTGATAAGTAAGACATGGTTTTTATTTGGGCGAATTCATTGTATTTTACCCTTAAATCTGCTAAAATATGTTTGATGAGACCCGCACGGCCATCAGATAGTCCCCGAACATCCCTTCTCATTATCTTTACAATTAAATATCACAATGCCAGAAAATTTTGTCGGTATGGATAAGAGGGGATCCGACATCGGGGCCAAGCCCGAAACTGAAAGCGAAGTTCCTGTCAGCGATGCAGATGAGACTTATCTTTATGACGGACTGAGAGACAGAGATTTTGTTTACGATAATGACTGGAGAGAATCCGATCCGAATAAAAAGAATGCGGAAGAACAGGAAGTAGTTTTTCCAGAAAACACCCCCGCTGAGATAAAAACCGGAATGGAAGCATCGGATGGCCATATCCCTTCTGAAGACACCATCTTACCGGAAAAGACAAACGAGATCCGCCGCGAGATATACGGAAATATCGGAACGACGGATGAGATAAAGAGTTCGGAAGAAAAGGACGTATCGGAGCTTACTGCTCCTGAAATCCTACCGTACACGGGACAACAAGGACCGACAAAAGAGACGCGTAAGGAGAAGGAGCCTAAGATCCCTTCGAGTATCTATAAGAGACTGGCAGCAAAGATCTCAAAATTCCTGAACAGGAACGCGGATAATCCCAGCATAGACAGCAATGCGGTTCTCGATATCGTACACGGCATGGGCGTGAAAGAAGACTCGCCTATATTCAAACCGATAATGCGGCAGGCTGGTGTTTTGCTCGACATGAAAGGACGGAACAATCGGGACGAGAACAGACAGATTGCCAGCGCCCAGAAGGAATATCAGAAGGAAGCCCAGGCAGAGAGAAATGAAGAACGCAGAATGAAGATGGGAAGCAGGGAAGCGGCCATGAACGAGACCTTTTATGGCAAGGATAATGTGAGCGACAGCGTCCGCCGTAACAAAGGAGATATCCGATGGATAGACGACATCAAGAACTATATAAAAGAGCTGGGAGATGACGAAGAGGCCGTAACGAGTTTCTGGAAGAATTTCGAATATGTCTACAAGAACCGTACGACAAAGAACGGAGAAAAGCTCGACGAAGGCAGTATGAAACGGACAGAAACCGGAGTCATAACCGAGATTGCGGCCGAAAAGCTTTTTCTCGGCTGGAAGGATTTCATCGCGAAAGAAGCGCGGTTGGAAAACGGCATAAAAAGAATCGAGGACCTTATGAATATCGACTTTACGATAGAAAAAGCGACACCGGAAGAGGATGCGACAAAAAAGACAGATTTCTTCGTATCTTTTACATATGGCGGAGAAAATATAAGGATTCCGGTACAAGTAAAGAGCGACTATTTCGAAGAAGGCTGGAGCAAGGGAAAGGATTATTCCGAAGAAGATATCATCAGCTATCATACGAAGAAACCCAGAGAAAATAGCCGCATAGACGCTGAACGCATTAAATTCTTAGCGGAAAATCCGGTCGGCTTTTATCTGGTATTACCACATGGACATGACGGCCTTGGAATCTCGCCTAGCGGAAAAGCATCCAGGAGCATGGAAAGTCTTTTCAATAGAAGATTGGCATCCGTATTACCCGGCCTACTCAACAAGATAGACAATATGAAGATGCTGGCAGAAAGGGAGGAGAAGTGAGCGGCATCCCCCATGTGGATCCTAAAAGTCACCTATCAATAAAATAGGCTTCCTGTCCTGCAACAAACCGTATCTTTTGTCATTCCGACCAGAGCATAGCGGAGTGGAGGAATCCTTTCCTTACGTCAAAGCTCCATGATTTACGTTTTGTTTTAATGAAGGGATCCTTCGACTTCGCTTGTCTACATTATTAGCAGACTGTGCGCTCCGCTCAGAGCCTGCCCTCGGGCTTGATCGGGGGATGACAAAGAGTAGGTTATGCCCAGGAATCTGGAGTTACAGAATTGATCAAGTTTGATCTAGAGATTCACATCCTCCTTTCCTTGACAAATATGCCGGA
Organism: uncultured Candidatus Saccharibacteria bacterium; assembly: GCA_964503935.1. Taxonomy (GTDB): domain Bacteria; phylum Patescibacteriota; class Minisyncoccia; order JAHIHE01; family JAGLIN01; genus STD2-77. The sequence goes on along the minus strand of CAZDCJ010000005.1, from coordinate 4,996 downwards.
CTGCTTTAGAGTCTTCTCAAGAAACAGTTTTTTATGCCTTTCGGCGCTGCGACTTATAAAGAAACAAAAAGGGGGGCAGAAATGCCGCAAATCTATGAGCCACAGGAAGACCAGACAGACATAATTACAGAAGGCAAGACAAAGATTGTACGGAGAGTCATCAACGATCCGACCAAAGTACGTATACAAAGCAAGGATGACATCACCAAAGGAGACGGCGCTTCCCGTACCTCATGGGAAGGAAAAGGATGCCAAGCCAATGCAACAACCTGCAACATCTTCCGCTTCCTCAATCATATGAACATACCCACTCACTTCATAGAGCAGATTGACGAAAGGAATTTCTTGGCAAAGAGAGTCGTAATGTATCCTCTGGAAGTCGTCGCTCGGAGAGTGGCTACGGGGTCCGTCCTTAAAAGAAACCCCGATATGGCAGAAGGATATGTCTTCGATAATCTCATGCTAGAGATTTTCTTCAAAGGAAAAAAAGATGATCCGTATGTTTCATACGACCCGAAAACAAAGTGGTATAACATGTACGACGCCGATAAACCCATATCGCAAGAAACTTACCGCGGTGAAGTTCCCTGGACCGTACCTATGCCGACGATCGAAGAGCTCAATGTCATCTTCAAATATCAGCGCATGATATTTGAAGCGCTTGAATATGAATGGGCCTTGGAGGAGACCGTACTCGTAGATCTGAAATGCGAATATGGAATGACCCTGCACGGCGATGGTTTTAACGGCCGAAAACTCGTCGTTGCAGACGAAATTACCGGCGATTCTTGCCGTCTATGGCCATTTGGAAACAAGTCTCTGGCTAGAGATAAAGATCCTTATCGACGACACAAAGGAGAAGTGACCGAGGAAGATAAAAAGGAATTTAGCGGCAACTACCGATGGATAGAAGACGCGACTTCAAGATTCCCCGGGAACGAAGCGGCGACTTCCGACTGACTGCTTCCAAAGAACGATTTTACAAGCACAAAAATCATCAAGAGCCATTTTTACCTCAAAAACGGCTTTTTTTATTGATAATATAGGCATTTTGGTTACATATTTCATTGCCCGTGACTTATTGCCTAAAAAGCGTAACTATATTAAGATAATAACTATCAGACACGAGTACATCGCTTTATTTAACATTGATCAAATCCGATGGAAGATATAGGAAACGTACCCCGGCACGTGGCAATCATACCCGACGGAAACCGCCGGTGGGCGAAGAAGAACGCCCTCATGGCATGGGCAGGACACGACAAGGGGACCGAAAACCTGGAAAATATAGTGGAGGTCTTCAGGGAGATGGGAATTCCATACTTTTCTTTTTGGGGCTCGTCCCAGGACAATCTTGCCAAGAGGCCGAAGGAAGAGGTAGGCCACCTTCTCGAGATATTCAAGAAAGAGTTCACTAAGCTTGCGAATGATGAGAAGGTGCACAAATATGGAATGAAGGTGAATATATTCGGCGCGTGGAGAGAGCAGTTCCCGGAGGACGTGAAAGCCGCTATGGAAAACGCGATCGAGAAGACGAAGGATTACGAGGATTATTCATATAATTTCTTCATAGCTTATAGCGGGACGGAAGACGTGCTTAACGCAACAAGAGGCATTGCGGCAATGAAAAAGAAGGATCCTACTATCGTGATAGACAAAGAGCTCTTCAAGGACAAGCTCCTCACCAAAGACCTTCCGCCGGTCGATCTCCTGATCAGGACCGGAGGCGAACCGCACAACAGCGACGGCTTCATGATGTGGGACACGGCCAATGCCCAGCTCTTCTTCTCAGAGAAGCTGTGGCCGGATTTCACGCCTGAGGACTTGAGGGGCGCCCTCCGGGATTATTCCCGGCGTGAAAGAAGGATGGGGAAGTGATTTTTCGTATTCTTATCCTTAAAGCGAGATCATGCAGGAACTCGTCCGAAATCTTACGGATGCCGGCTTCCTCAAGACACCGGAAGTCATAGCGGCCTTCCAGAAGATCGACCGCGCTGATTTCGTACCCGCTGACATGAAGGACTTCGCCTACGAGAACATGGCCCTTCCTATCGGCTGGGGACAGACAATTTCCCAGCCGCAAGTTGTCGCTTTCATGCTGGAGCTTCTCGAGCCGAAAGAAGGGGAGAGGATACTGGATGTCGGTTCCGGTTCCGGATGGCAGACCGCGCTCCTTGCCTCCATCGTCGGCGATAAGGGCAAAGTCGTTGCCATCGAGAGGATTCCGGAGGTCTTCGATTTCGGCAAAAGAAATCTCAAGAAATATGCCTTTCCGAATATCGTCCTTCTCGAGGGTGATGGAACGGAAACGATCCGGCCTGCCGGATATTTCGATAAGATAATCATCGCCGCTTCAGGAGAGAGCCTGCCTCCGACAATCAAGCAGGAATTGCGCCCTGGCGGCAAGATAGTCGCCCCTATCCGAGAAAGCATATTCGTCTTCACGAAAACAGGCGGCGGACATCTTGCGGAAAAAGAATTCCCGGGCTTCCTTTTCGTTCCCCTCATAAGAGATTAAACCTTAAGGTAGAAATCCATGGACAAGAAGACTTTATTACTCGGCGCAGCACTAGCCGTCTTTATCCTCATCGTCGTCGCGGCGGGCATTGCCCTCACCATAAACAAGAACATCAAGCACCCCGTCGATCCGTTCGATAATGAGCTTACCGCAGTTAACATAGCGCAAGGAGAAAGCGTAGATGCCATAGGATCTAAGCTGGAGGAAGCCGGGCTCATAAACGGCGGCGTCTATCTCAAGATCTATCTATGGCAGACCGGCCTCGGAAGCAAGCTTAAGGCGGGAAGCTATGGATTCTCACCCAGTATGACGCTAGACCGGATAGTGAATATACTCACTGGCGGAGAGACGGGACTCAAATCCAATGAAGTCCGAGTCTCTATCCCGGAAGGGCTTACCAACGGACAGATACTTGAGAGACTGAAGCTTTCTAAAGTCATTCCTGAGAGTGCGCATTTCACGGCATCCGGCATCGAGCTTTCCGGATACGGCTTCCTGGATAACAAGCCGGAAGAAGCCGACCTCCAGGGATTCCTCTTTCCCGACACCTACAATTTCTTCAAAGATTCGTCTATCGAAGTAATAACCGAAGCCATGCTGGATAATTTCGATAAGAAGCTCACCCTCGCCATGCGCGAAGAAATAGAAAAGCAAGAAAAGAGCGTATATGAGATCATTACGCTCGCAAGTATCGTGGAAAAAGAAGCAGGAGACACAGAAGAGATGGCGACTATCGCGAGCGTCTTTCATAACCGCCTCCGGATAGGTCAGGCACTCCAGTCGGATGCGACGATAAATTATGTCACCGGAGCCGGGCGTGCGATGCCCACGAGCAATGACTTGGAAGTCGATTCTCCGTATAATACATATAAATACGCCGGACTGCCGCCGACCCCCATCTGCAATCCGGGCATCGAAGCTATCAAAGCCGTGATTTATCCGGCCAAGACGGAGTACTTCTATTTCCTCACGACCCAAGACGGAGAAAAGAAGACGTATTTCAGCAAGACATACGAAGAACACCTCCAAAACAAGGCGACATATCTGAAATAACCGACAACTTAATATTTTTTCTCTACAATGAACGCCTTATTTGTCATTCCGAAATGAGCTACTGCGATTGAGGAATCTGGGAAATATACCACGCGATTTGGATAATATATTTATAAAAATAACTTTTTTGCAAGCATTCTGCATTTCCCAGATCTCTCAGTCGTAACCTCCTTCGAGATGACAAACGAATAATTCAGCTAATCCAAAAACATATGCCAAAGAATATATTAATGGTCATCGCGCACAAGGATTTTCGCGATGAAGAATATTTCATCCCGCTTGAGATCTTCAGACGGAGCGGCATAACAGTCACGACCGCAAGCTCCAAGACAGGCACAGCGATGGGTGTACTCGGAGGCGAAGCTGAGACCGCCCTAGACATCAAAAACGCCAAGGCGGAAGACTTTGACGCCGTAGTATTCGTGGGAGGGAATGGCGCGCAGGAATATTTTGACAATCCCGAGGCTCACAGGATAGCCCGGGAATTTGCCGATGCCGGAAAGCTTACTACCGCCATCTGTATCGCTCCGGTCATCCTGGCGAAAGCTGGCGTCCTGAAGGAAAAAACCGCCGCCGTATGGTCAAGCGCTCTCGACAAGACCGGACCGAAGGCTCTAGCGGAAGGAAAGTGCAAGATATCTCCGGCAAGCGTGGAGAAATCCGGAAATATCATCACAGGCAGCGGCCGCGAGACCGCGGAAGAATTCGCCCGCGAGATAGTCGAAAGCCTGAGAGAGTCCGACCGGTAAGGTCGGGCTTTTCTCATATGGTCCGAAGATTCATCTGCCGAAATATGCTCACTTGACACTACGCCCGGATAGCACTATATTACCTTAAGAAAAAAATCGGAGGGTCGTATGCAGGCAAGCGTAATATCAGAAAAGATACCGGAAGAAAATTCCGCACCACCGAAAAAGAATGAAGAAGCTTTCACACCAAGCACCGAAGTATTTATGGAACTTCGGTGGTTAGAGAAGAAAAATGATAACATACTATCCAAGGAAGATAAGATCCGGATAACCAGAGACATCTTAGTAAACGTCTTGAGTCTACGCTACAGTAAAAGGAAAGTTATAGACTTGGTCAGCGAGCTGATAGACAAAGGATATTGCTCTTGTAAGAAGACAATCGTCGTGACCACGCGGGACGGAAGAGAAGCTCATCGGATACCCTACGTCAAATGGGAAAAACAAAGGGAGGAATCGTTAAAGAAGAAAAGAGAAATATAATTCTAAATTTTTTAGAATTTTTTTTATTTCAGTCAGTTCCTGTCATGCTCGGTAGACTGTTGTGAAGTCCGGCATCCGGGTATACTAAAGCAAAAATCACAGACGATGTATAATTGGTATAGGTAAATATAATCAATTAACACATCAGATCCATGATTTTTACATCCTCATTATCTCAGATTCCCAATGAAAAGCA
>CAZDCJ010000004.1:12738-49223 GCA_964503935.1 uncultured Candidatus Saccharibacteria bacterium | reverse complement strand
AAAATCTTGACAAAAATCAAATAATGATATAAAATACTAAGTTCTCAGATAATGCCCCCAAAGTGCCTTTTTTGCTTTAAAAACGGCACAAAACGACACACAACAGAGAAAAAGGCATGATTTGGGAAAAGGGTCAAGATGGTCTTTGAAAATCAAACAAACAAAAATATCAGGGTGATCGAGTGAAACCAGATGAAGAAGATGAATGGGAATATCGTCGTCCTACCAGCGCTGGCGCTAGTCAGAAGGGCGACAACAATGACAGTCAGGCGGAAGATGAGGAAGTGGAATACCGTCGTCCTACTCCTGTTGGTAGTCGGGGAAGTAACAATACTGATTCGGATAACGGCGAGCAAGGAAATGGAAACCAAAAGACGAGCAATAATACATACGATTTTTTAAAAAGCGGTTTGTCCGAGGCGGAGGCAAAGCTGAAAGAAAAATATAGCAAAAGAAAGATAATCGGCTTTTGGCAGCAATTAGCCTATCTATTATTACATTCCCCTTTGAGAAAGATAACGCTTTTGGCAACAATATTAGTATCGCTTTTGCTTTTTGGTACGATATTCCTGGGATTACTGTGCGATCTTTGGATAGGCTTACTCATATTGCTGCTCTGGCCAATTCTCATAGGATTCGCAGCTTTAAAATTCAAATTCAAGATAACTAAGGTGCCGAAGTTTCATAAAGCGGTGCCGGTAGTCTTTGGAAAAAGGCAGCCAGGTAAACCACAGGAGAACCAGCCGGATCCTGAAGACACTGATCCTGCGGTAGTGCTTGATGAAGGATGGACACTGTATCAGGTCGGAGATGATGTTCTCGGGCATATCAATGTGAATGTCGTGCCGGTTGATGTAAAGTTCCCAATTGATAATGTCAAGACTGCCGGCGGAGGTTATTGCAAGAAGGTCGTTTTGTCTTTCACTATGATAATCATAGAAGAGGCTATCAACGAATTTCTCGCTGAAGGAGGAAAGCCCGTAGAAAAGATGGGCGCTGGCGGAATCGTAGATCGGTTTGACGATAACTTTGCCGCTGCTGTCAAGAGAGTCTTTGCAAAGATTCCATTGGATGAAGCACAGGCCATGGAAGAAAGTACATTACAAGCGATCATTGCTGAAACCTTGAACGGTTTATTTTCTCATCCTTCCTCCGGTACCGGAGGAAGGGATTTGATATACAAGCCAGAAAACATCAATCCTTATGCTACAATCCCCCTTTATTTTTTGGGAGTGAAGCTGGCAAATGTAAAAATAAGTAGCGTCGAGCCTCTTGACGAGATTGTTGCTCTTCAGCTCAGTATTATCAAAGAAGAATATGAGAAAATTTCTCAGGTACAGGATATCGATACTAAGATGTATCTTACTGCTTCAGTCGCTTCAAAACTTAAAAAAATGGGTGTCAAGTCCAAAGATCTTGATCCGACGAGCATATGGATGAGTTTATTAGATACGGAGGATATACAGAATGGAGCAAGACCATGGATCAGTACCAAAGCTGTATTAGGGTCTTCTTTCCGGAAAGGAACTTCCGGAATAAAGTCAGTAGACTTTATTCAAACCTTGCAGGATTTTATGACGATGGATCAAACCGAAATAGAGGGTGCCATGAAAAGAATGGAGGACACGTTGGTTAACTTAGGGTACCAGCAAAAGAAAGGAAGCAAGAAAGGAGGCAGAAAATGAAGATAAGTTCTTCAATTTTTTCCTTTTTGTCAGGTATCATCCTCCTCTTGATAATCTTGAGAGGAGCGACACTGCTCGGATTTTCCGCAATAAGGGTCATGATACTCATGGTCCCGATTGCGGTAATAATTCTGGCAGTCATCTACTGGGATAAGGTGGGTGATTATCTTATCGTCGTCCTGTCTCTTGGGGCGGTATTCCTTGCCGGGTTATTCTATGAGGAAACGTGGGAGATAGTAAAAGCTCTTGGAACCAGCGTATGGAATTGGGACACGGAAGCGGTAATATGGGGGGGTGTCGTGGTGTTTGTCATCGCTATCCTTATCATGTTTGCTGCTAAGGCCAGCGATAGCTGGAAAGGCAGGTCGGATTCATTTTTTGGCCTTATTTACCAGATAATCTACCTTGTCTTCGGCTGGGGCACATTGGCGTTCCTCGTCGGGGCGGCAATCGGAATATTCTTCTGCTGACCAGAGGATGCCGGAAAGCCGGATATCCGAGGTAGCGATATCGGAAAAAACGAAAGAAAATATCAAAAATCATATCGGCATAAGGATCGGATAACCGGACCTTATGCCTTGTTTTATTTTCCGGACTTTCGAGGCCTTTGAAGCGGCAAAAACTTTTGTTGCTTTATTTTTTTTGTGTTATAATGCAAATAAGTCGGAAACTCAAAATTCATAAAATATTTAAACAAATAAGACATATAAACATAAAGTATATGGAGAATTTTCTTGGTAAGTTTCGGAGTATGACCGCCGGAAGAAAAGCGCTTTATCTTTCATCCTTTATGCTAGTATGTCTTTTTGTGGCGCTGCCTTTCTTCTCCGCGCATGCAGGAATCGGAAGCGATATCGTCCAAGCGATAACGTCGATGATCATGCCTTGGATCAAGCTCTTCGTATTCGGGGTCATGATGATCATCTTCAAGTTCGCATCCCTTTTCGTGTACTTCACTGCCTGGCTCATAGACATGCTCCTTGATCCGGATCTCTACAAGAGCATCCTGATCGGAGTCGAGGCGGCGGGCGGAGAGAGGGCTGAGGGGGCGGTAGTGCTCGGCTGGGAGACGGTCCGGGACTTCTGCAATATGTTCTATGTGTTCTTCCTCCTAATCATCGCTTTCGGTACCATTACCGGCAGCTCTACCTACAATTACAAGAACCTTCTGCCGAAATTCGTCATTTCGCTTTTTCTTATCAATTTCAGCGACACCATCACGATGATGGCGATCGACGTCGGACAGGTGTTCCTCTTCGGGATGGCGGCGTGGCTGGGAACTTTCTCCGGCGCCCAGGGGAGCGGCGCGGCGCTTACGGGAATCGTAAACTATTTCGAGATGTCGCTCTCTTCGAGGGAGAAGCCGAGCTTCGAGGATATCATCACTATCATGTTCGCGACGGTATATACCTTCATGCTGGCGGGAACTTATCTCGTCTTGGCCGGGCTCCTGCTCGTGCGCCTGGTGATGTTCGCGGCTCTCATTATTATTTCGCCTTTTGCCTTCTTCAGTCTGGTGCTCCCGTCGATGCGCAAATATACCAACCAGTGGACCGCTTCTCTCGTCAGCAACGCTATCTCCGGTCCGGTGCTCATATTCTTCGTGTATATCTCGGCGATGATGGCCAAGACTCTAGTCGACGGCACCAGCGTGGCAAATCCGACTATCAACATAAATACGGGGGATATCTCGAATATGGCATACCTTGAGAATATCTTGGTCCGTCTGGTCCCCCATCTGGTCGCGCTGGGCATCTTGTGGTTCGGTATCACGGCGGCCAAATCAGCGGGCGGCGCCGGCGCGAACTATGTCATCGGTGGAAGATTGGGTATGGGCAAGATGGCAGCGCTCAGTTACGCCGGTATCAAGCTCGGCGAGCGGACGGTGCGGCGTAGCGCCGGCTTTGCCCGGGATGCCAGTGTCCGCAACTTCAAAGGTGCGGCTAAGATCGATGACAAGGTGCACGGAGCTTATCAGGGCACTATCAAAGCCGCTGGCTCGGTCATTCCGATGGCCAGCGGTACCGCGAATAATCTGGTCATGAAGGACCAAGCCTCGCAGGCGGCGGCCAAAAAGAGGATATACGATGATCGGCTCAAGTCTGCCGGAGGAAACCTCAAGGCGATCGACGTGGATCTCGCTCTCAAGGGCGACAACGTCTCCAAGGCGATCGGGCTCAACGCGGCGGCGGAGCAGGGCAAGCTGGGAGACTTGGATGAGAAGGGTAATTTCAAATATGCAAAGCATTTCAATGATGCCGAGTCGGTCATGACCGCTGGCGACGTGAAGTCTCTTTCAGATAAGAATATCGCTTTCTCTCTCCTTTCTCCGGAGAATCGGAACAAGACCGTGGAAAGTTTCTCAGGCGAAGCCAGGGAAAGGATAGATACCGCCGTAGGGCTCGGAGTAGCGCCGGAAAAAGCGGTGCAGGACGAGATCATGCGGGAAAAATTCATGGGACTTATATCGACTGGCGACGACGGCAAGATTCAAGGCGTGGAGAACAAGGATGTTGCGCGGGTCATGGCGAAATCCTATTCCAACTCGCAATTCGGTGATGCGATCAAGAAGATGAACAAAGACAAGAAAGCCAAGCTGGGTAAGGCGCTTGCTGCGAATGCGAAAGATATGGAAGAAGCCCGCCAGAATCCGGCGAATGCGGCGAACGTGGACAAGATCCAGAAAGAGAAACTGAAGCTCGCTACTTATTCCCTCAAATCCGGAGCTGAGCTCAAAGACGCTTTGGCAAAAGACAAGACCTCTTCGGCCGAATACGACGCTCAGGTAGAAGAACTCTTGAAGAAGATGGATGCTTCGACTATCGCCAATATGCAAGACGATGATCTGGAAAAATACGGGCACCATATCGATGTGAAGGAGCTTCACAATCTTAACAAGAAGCGGGAAGATATAGCCCTTAAGCACATAGAGAAGTCCATCAACAATCTGCCTGTAAACAGTCAGGAAAGAAAAGATCGGGAAAAGGCATTTAAGATCATCAATAAGAGCTAAAAGATATGGATAAGGAAATATTGGAGAGAATGGATCAGATTTCTCCGGAAGTGGGAGACAGTTTTCGCAGCGTCGAGACTGCCGATGCCATGCTGAAGATCTATGAAGAATATCTAGGCGAGGACGACGGGAAGCTCGACCGGCTTAAGGAGATAGTAGGTCTAACCTATGTCAAGGATATAACATCCGAGCAGCTCCCGCTCATCGTCAAAGAAGGATTGGGACTGGACGAGAAACAGTCCAAGGAGGCGGCGCTTATCATCATTCGTGAGATGCTCTATCCGGTCAAGAAATTCTTTCCGGGAATAGAAGATGCAATCAAGAAACTGGGAGGAGAGGCCCCGGCGACGGTGCAAGGAAAAGTCCTTCAGAAATTTACCAATCGGGAAGATGCCATCGAAGATATGCTGGACCAGCAGCGGGAAGCGGAAGAGGAGAAGATGAAGGATGCGGTCATCTACGGCAAGATCGAGGATCTCGTCGCGCGATATCCGGAATTGGGCAACTATGTGATCGGGACGCAAGCCGGGATCGCTCTCAAGGACATGCCGGACATGAAGCCGATGATAAAGTACTGGATCAAGGATTACAAGGAGAAGATCGGGGGCTATCGGCATTCCAATCTCGACCGGGTGCAGTACGTCTGTCACGACAAGAATACCCGCAGCATGAATGATGAGGAGCGCCGGCAGCTCAACCTTGTCGTCAAGTCGGTAGACGGAGAGATCGAGCTCCCCTATTCCACGAAGATGAAGAAGATAGATTTTTCCCTGATAGAAGACGAGTAGGAAATCAAAGGATCGCCCGCATGTTTTTATAGAGTTGTACAGCTGCGCTTCTGGCAGAGGTATAATTCCATAGGAATATCAAGATGCCGAGATGTAGGAAATAATGTCATTCTGAGCCGAAAGATTTTTATGAATCAGTATTGTCATCCTGAACTTGTTTCAGGATCCTCGGCATATGACGACATAATTCTGCGGTACAGACAAGACGTAATAGTATGAAGATGCTGAAACGAGTTCAGTATGACAAGAATCGCGAAATACCCCGTACGGTTCCTAGGTAATAAAAATAAACATAATCATATGCAATTCAGCGTTCCGCAATTCATAGACGTGGAAGACAAGATTGTCGGCCCTCTCACCGCCAAGCAGACCGTCTATCTGATCATAGGAGGAGGTTTCCTGCTTCTTTGCTTCACCCTATTCAGCTTTACGTTCTTCCTGATCGCTTTGGTGATAGTCGCTCCACTTACGCTCGGCTTCGCTTTTTATCGGCCGAAAGGAATCTCCCTCTCTCGCTATCTCGGAAACATCCTGGATTATTTCACGACCGACCATCTTTACCTGTGGCGGAGAGAGCCGGAAGCGATCATGTTCAAGATGGTACAGAAGAAGCATGCGGTGACGGAGGATCCGATCAAATACGTACCTCGCAGCCGTATCCGCGATCTGGCCAGCCTACTGGACACGAGTTCGGCGGTCAATCTGCCGTATGAGGCAGAGGCGAGGCCGGATGAGAATATTTTCCGCCGATAATAGCGGAAAAGCCCCCCCCGGGGGGTCGTCCCTCGGGATACAGATGTAAAAGGCGTGGATGGGAAAGAAGGAAGAGAGAAAGTTGCAGTTTTCGTTCCTTAAACAAGACTCCAACTTTAGATTTTTCTTAAATCCTAACAGTTTTTACTATGGCAATGTCTACCCCTGAGAAGCAGGACCAAAAGGGACTGAGCTCGCAGAAATATCTTGAAATCAGCGAAATCAAGGACAATGTCATCGTCCTTAAGAACGGCAGTCTGCGGGCGGTGCTGATGGTCTCTTCGATAAATTTCGCGCTCAAGTCCATAGATGAGCAGGACGGTATCATCTATCGCTACCAGAGCTTCCTCAACTCTCTGGATTTTTCCGTCCAGATCGTGATCAACTCCCGCCGGCTCAACATCGATACTTATCTCGACGTGCTGCGCGAGGAAGAGAAGAAGCAGACCAATGACCTCCTGCGCATGCAGATTTCGAGCTATGTCGAGTATATCAATGGGCTGGTGAAGATGGCCAACATCGTCACCAAGACCTTCTATATCGTCGTTCCCTTCTCTCTCGCGGAGTCCAAAGACGGGAATATCAAGGCAAAAGTGACTTCGGTCGCGAATGCGCCGGCGATCATGGCCAACCGGAAGAATTTCGAGAAATATCGCGACCAGCTATTCCAGCGGGTCGATCATGTGGTGGAGAACTTGAGCGGAGCGGGACTCCGGATGACGATGCTCAGTACCCAGGAACTCATCGAGCTCTATTACAATCTCTACAATCCGGAGTCTGTCGAGAAGAAAGGACTGGCGGATATAGAGGATCTCGACCTGGCTCAATAATCCGTAATAAATTAGATGAAAATAATATGGGAATTCTAGATGCATTGAAACCGGCACAGAAGCAGCAAGCGGCGTCGGCTCCGGGGAGCGAAGGGAAGGTGGAGCTGGTAGAGTCGGAAAAGCTTTATCAGAAGGGTCTCGCCACTTTCAAAGATATCATCGCGCCTTCCGTCTTCCAGATCACGCCGAATTACGTGCGTATCAACCAGAAGCTGGCGTCCACGCTCTTCGTCTATGCTTACCCCCGCTATCTCCAGACCAGCTGGTTCTCGCCTATCATCAATCTGGATTCGACTTTCGATGTGGCGATGTTCGTCCATCCGCAGAATACCGTGGATGTTCTCAAGCAGCTCCGGAAAGTGGTGACCCGCATCCAGTCGCAGCTCTCTATTAATGAAGACAAAGGGCTGGTGCGCGATCCGGTGTTGGAAACGGCTTATCAGGACGTGGAAAACCTGCGCGACGACCTCCAACAGGGCATCGAGCACTTCTTCCAGTTCGGGCTCTATATCACCCTCTACGGCGATACCGAAGAGGAGGTGCGTAAGGCCGAGCTGCAGGTAGAAGCTATCCTCGAGGCCAAGCTGGTGTACATGAAGGATTCCATGATGCAGCAGGAGAAAGCTTTCAATTCCACCTTGCCGCTCGCAAATGACAAGCTGATGATCGGGAACAACATGAACACCTCTCCCCTTTCCACGACCTTCCCCTTCGTTTCTTCCGACCTTACTTCCAACCAGGGGATCCTCTATGGCATCAACCGCCACAACAACAGTCTCATCCTTTTCGATCGGTTCTCGATGGAAAATGCCAATATGGTGATCTTCGCCAAGTCCGGTGCCGGTAAGAGTTATACCGTCAAATTGGAAATTCTTCGCAGCCTCATGCTCGGCACGGAAGTCATCGCTATCGATCCGGAAAACGAATACAAGCATCTTTGCGAGATGACGGGCGGGACCTTCATGAAGATATCTCTCTCCTCCAAGAACCATATCAATCCTTTCGATCTGCCGACGGCGCTCGATGACGAAGCTCCCGGTGATGTGCTCCGGAGCGCAATCGTGAATGTGTCGGGGCTCCTCAAGGTCATGCTCGGGGACATCACTCCGGAAGAGGACGCGATCCTCGACAAGGCTATCACCGAGTCTTACGCTATCAAGGATATTACCGCCGAATCCGACTTCACTACGATGGAGCCGCCAACCATGACTGATCTCCAGATGGTGCTGGAGAACATGGTGGGCGCGGAAAGCCTTTCCAGTCGGGTCAAGAAATACACCGAAGGAACTTTCGCGGGATTCCTCAACCACAAGACCAATATCAATCCGGACAACAAATTCATCGTTTTCAATATCCGCGACATGGAAGACGATCTCCGCCCGGTAGCCATGTACCTCGTTCTCCACTTCATCTGGAATCTTATCCGCTCCAAACGCAAGAAGAGGATCCTGGTGGTGGACGAGGCCTGGTGGATGATGCAGCACGAAGACGCGGCTTCTTTCCTCTTCGGAATCGCCAAGCGGTGCCGGAAATACTGGATGGGACTGACGACTATCACCCAGGACGTTACCGACTTTATGGGCTCCAAATATGGCAAGCCGATCGTGACCAACTCTTCTATCCAGCTCCTTCTTAAACAATCCCCTGCCGGCATCAAGGTGATTGTGGACACGTTCTACCTTACCGACGAAGAGAAGTTCCTGCTCCTTGAGAGTAACGTCGGAGAAGGCATCTTCTTCGCCGGCCCCAAGCGGGCGGCGATCAAAGTCGTCGCTTCCTATTCCGAAGACCAGATCATCACCTCAGACCCGGCACAGCTCCTTGAGATCGAGAAGGCCAAGAAGGAGCTCTCGGGCATGGCGGATATGTAAGGATCTGTCGGAATCTCGCAATGTTTTATCTTTCTGTAGGGATTCCTTCCCGACATCGGGCGGGAAGGGGTTCTCATCAGAACGGGAAAAATGAGCGATGTAATAGCGGGAATATCGTTATTTCCGCACCCATTCCGGGCATGAACTTTATCATGGTATTCCCGAGAAGTCGGGAATGCGGTATCTGTGCATTTTGAAGTAGTAGACGTAAAGCCTCACGCATTTTGATTCGGATAAGAGGAGAAAGATTCTTTATTGTTATCTCGAAGACATCCCCGATCTTGGCCCTGGACAGGTTCTATGATTGAGAGATCTGAGGACTGCATAAATATGTTTATCGTCTATAAAGCAGATTTTTATTAGTTTCGTACATTTTTCAGATTTCTCGCTTTACTCGAAATGACAATTAATGCAATTTTAATTTAGGATATGATCGGAAATGAAAATGACAATCCATCGGCAGGCAGGATGACGGCGTCAGGAAATTCTGCTCCTCATGATTTTCGGCGTGGCGCTTTCCTTCGCGACCAAGGCTCTGCCTCGGGAAAAAGCGAGAGAATCTCTGATATTAATAATAATGTCAGGGAAAGGATGGGTATCAAAAGAATGAGGGAAAGTGTGGAAGATGCAGCTCTTGAAAAGCTTGTCGAAGGAGTTGCCAACAAGGGAAGCACCTTGGCACAGGGTCTGAAATCTCGCGCGCTGGGAACGCCGCAGATGAAGAACGCGGAAGAGGACTATATGGAAAAGCAGTGGTCGCAGATGGGGTTAGGTACTGTGGATATAGCTCGCGAGCAGGATGCGGATGTCGCCAAACTCCGCACGATGATGGATGCGCAGAAAGGCGCGGCCGTGCAGGGCAAAAGAGACAGGGCGCGCGCGGAAAAGGCCGCCGAAAAGAATGCCCAGGCGATGCACAAGGCGCAAGTCGCGCAGATGATACATGCCAATAATCAGGATGCCCAGAGATCTGTGGCCGGAATCAAGGCATCCGCGATCCGTGATACTCGAAAAGGCATGGAGAACAAAGCCAAGAAAGAGCTGGAAGGAACGATCGGCCAGAATCTCAATCTGAAGCAGAAAGCGATGCTCAAGATGGCGACGTATGCGGCTGGAAAGAAAGCGATTAATGTCCTTGCGGGAGTCGCGGAGGAATTGGCCCGGCGGGCGGAAAGGGGCGGAGCGATGGGGTTCGTGATAATCGCTTGTACCTACTTGGTTGCTCTTATCAAGGATGTCTGCGATATTCCGGGGGTGGCTCTTCCCGGCTTGGGATACTTCACGGGAGCTATCGGGATAATGAATTACATCTTCTGGATGATGATGGCTGGCAGCTCTCATAGTTTCCTTATGCGCTGGGCTGTGAAGCTTCTCATGAGATTACTCATCTTCATCTTCATAGACGGAACGCCTCTCTTCGGATTTCTCCCTCTTTTCCTCGTCATGAACGCCTGGAACCATTGGGATTATCTCAAGGAAATCAAGAAGGCGGAGCGGCAGCTTGCCGAGGTCAATGATCAGATCGGGTATGTGCAGAGGGATATGCGGCGGACGGCAAGCAGTTTCTAGGACTATATTTAATGAAGGCAGTGACAGAGCCGGGAGCTCCCGGTTCCTCAGTGAAGTCATTATCGGATCGTACATAAATCTTAATCCTATCAAAATGGGAAGAAAAGCTATTAAGTTTCTCGTGGTATCGCTCTCTCTCGGTCTTCTGTTAGGTATCGGCAGCCCTTTCATATCGGCAATGCCGGCGGAAGCGTCAACAGATACTTCATCTGGAGCACCGGCCGGATATGAGCCGCTGGTAACGATTCCGGGAGTCGAAGACGGAGAAGTGGATATCTCCAGCTACCTTTTGGGGATATATAATTTCCTCCTGAGTATCGTCGGAATCGTGGCGGTAGTGATGCTGATTATCGGAGGCATGAAATATATCACGGCGGCGGGCTCCGGCGGGGCGGTCTCCAGCGCCAAGGAAACGATCAAAGATGCCCTTTTTGGTCTGCTGCTTGCGCTCCTTTCCTATGTGATCGTAGGCACTATCAATCCTGATGTCCTTTATCTCCGTCAGCCGGGAGCGGCTTTGGTCGCAGGCAAGGATCAGAATATCGCCGGGAGTCAGGATTGGATAGTAAGCGAGACAGGTACTTTGGCCAAACTAGAAGATGGCAGCTATCTCTATACTAATCTGGCAGGAGTGACGGTGCTCATCGAGGATAATGAGGAAAGGAATGAAGATGCTGATACGATTGCCCAGCAGATAGCGGAGGGGACTCTTGAGCCTGCCTATACTGAGGAACAGCTGGTAGGAGCGATGGAAAGGCAGGTTTCCTGTATCGCGGCCGGCTCTCCTTCCGGCATTACCGATCCGAACTATCAGGGGAAATGCGTATGCGCCGTAGGAAATCGCGAAGTGGTCCTGCAGCAGACGACGGCGGATGATGGCGGCGGATGCAATGAGGAATGTGAGATGAAAGGTCTTTGCGGATACAAGTTCCTCTCAGTCAAGATCAATGCGCGGCACGGATATGACCAGGAAGATGGTAGCATAAGTAGCTCTACTAGCGCCGGTTCTTCCGAGATTGATCCTTCTGCTGCTCCTCTTCCTGGCGCTAATGGGGAAAGCGAGGAGGATCTTCCAGAATACACTCTCACTTCCGATACGGCCATCCATTCGGATGAGCTATGGGAAATGACCCAGACCAACGATCCGACCTGGGGAGATTTCAACATCACTTTTGAGGAGAATGAGGAAACCGGCCAGGAAAAGAAGTACTATTATCTTCAAAACAGGAATATCTATCCTTGTGCCATCCTTGTTACTAATGAAGAGGAATTCGCGGATGATGAGCATTTCGTCTATTGGGTGCCGCTGGGTACTGTGGTCGGAGGGAATGAATTCAGCTCGCTCTATTATGATCTGAACGGGAACTATCAAGGGGGGTGCAATACCGGGAATCTCTTCAATATCGCTCACGGTGACTGCGATCAGGCCTGGACCGACCGCGTCATGCTTGCCAAATATGCGGATGATATCGTCGATAAGTGCAAATATTGTAATCTTGCGGATCAGGGCTCTATCGGCAAGGCTTATCGCTGGACGCGTCCTCTTACCTGTCGCGGCGGTTACTGGCAATAGGACAATCGGACTTTCGAGCCGGCTGAAGACTGATTTCAGCCGGTTTTTTAGTCCTATAAACCCACAGTACAGTTGAAGAAGGGCAAGTTCGAAAGCGATGCCATAGAGACAAGGTGATGTCTTGTCTCTATGAGAATGATAATTACTATAGGAAATCGTTTGTCAAAAAGCGTAGAAGCTCTATAATTAAAGGAGAATGATAAGCATTTATCTTAATAAGAGTAAGGCATGAGAATGAAACAAAATGACGATATGGGGGAAGTCGTTCCGGCGCAAGGGGCGTTTGGGAGATTCGAGGCGAAGATAAAGGAGCTGTCCGATAGACGTAATGGCGTGTTCGTGGATATCTTAGGCAGGATAGACAAAAGGAAACTGGACGAAGTCCGGCAGAGGATGGAGTCGTCGCAGGAAGGCGATAAATAGCGGCCGGTAGAAGCATATAATCAATCATTCATAAAGCAAATATGGAAAGCAAGGAGAATATCGATAATAGGAAGGAAAGGATCTTCGGTCTGGAAAATCCCGAGGAGGAAAGCGCTCAAGTGAAAAATGCAGTAGAGGAGCTTGAAGAGGAAGGCAAAGTGCAGGTGGCGGAAATCAAAGAAAAAGGTACGCCCTCGGAGGCTGAAGAGATGATAGAGGCTGCCGAAGAGGCGGAGGCGGGAGCAGAGAAGGCAAAAGATGCTTATATCGAAGATAACGAGGAGGAAAAGAAGAAAAAGTTGGAAATCTTGGAGAAGTCCTTCGAGAAGAACAAGGCTAAGATAAAAGAAGTGACCGAGAAGCTTTATCACAAGCTTGGAGAAACCATAGACAGTGAGGCGGTTGGTGATGCGGTAGTCTCTGAACTGGCCGGTTTCCTGAAAGACGAAGAATTTCTTAAGGAGTTGGAAGAAGAGGGCGTAATAACCGAGGACATGTACAGGGCGGCGGTTACGCTCTCGCCTGTCATAGAGAATGTAGTCAGGACTATAGAAGAAGAGGGCGGAGAGGATGTGTCTGCCATGGAAAAGGCAAAAAGGGTCATAATAGAGATCCTTGCCAGTACCGACCCCGAAAAGGACCCCGAACGGATAGCCGCCGCCGGCAAGATGCTCATCTTGCTGTCAGAAAGCGGAAAGATCTCTGATAAGAGAGCGTGTATCGTCCTCAAGGCCGCAGGCATGGCGCTCCAGTACGAGATCGTCCAGAATAAGATTTCCAAGGAATTCAGGCAGTGGCTTGAGAAAGAGAGGCAGGAAGGGAAGGACGATGAAGAGATTGCCGAGGAGCTCATAAAAGAAGCGGGCTATTGATCGAATATAAAATAAAAAACCGGCGAAAGCCGGATTTTCATTACAAGCAAAACCCACCAGTTATACGCTGGTGGGTGCGTTTAGGGCGATAGCTCTCGGATAAGGATAAAACCGAATTCGCTCGGCTATCCTTATCTTTCATCCGAACTATCCTAAGCCTGTGTCATCCTGAACTGGTTTCAGTATCTTCGAAATACGACGTTTAATCCTTACTATCGGAGATCGGGTGTGGCATGACGAGGATGCTGAAAAGAGCTCAGTATGACAAATCAAGGAGGTCTTATTGTCTGAAGATAATATTATAGATAGTATTTGTATCTCAGACGGCGCACATTACAGCGATACCAATCACAAAATTATATATAGTAGCGGGCGTTCAGCCTGTCAAACAGATACCACCAGCGTGTAGCTGGTGGTATGTTCATTTGGCGGACTTATGTCACGCCGTAGGTATGCCCTAATAAATTTGATAAGTCTTACTTGGTTCGTTTAAACGTAATATATAAAGGTCGCCTGCGCCAAGGCTTCGACTTATCGAAGGCGGAAGAGGCGGGATTCGAACCCGCGAGACCCGTTAAGGTCTACTGCATTTCGAGTGCAGCGCTTTCGACCGCTCAGCCACCCTTCCATCAATCCAGGAAAAAGGCCATAAGGCCGCTCCCAACTCCCTTATTCTAGCACTATTTCTGAAAAAATAAAGGGCAAAAAGAAAAACCGGCCTGTGCCGGTCTTTCTGTGAATATCTTATTTTTGGAGCATGTCTATCAGCCGGAAACTGTGGTCCTTTGAACTGGTGAAGCCCACATATCCCTCGTAGAGGAAGTAGTCCATCGAAGTGTCGGAATCGGGCAGATTGACGAACCTGAGCTCGGTGCCGTTGTACATGGCCGGCTGGAAAGTAGGGTTATCGGGCTCTATTATGCGGGAGTTCACGAAAAGATTCTTCATGACCGTGTATACCTTCTTGCTCTTGGTATTCGTCGCTTCCCAGTCTAGCATGATATCCTTGAAGCTCTCTTCCTTGGAACGATCGTACTTGAATACGAGGGCGAGGCGGAGGGCGTCATTCTCCTTGAATACCAGGATGTTGTATCCCGAAGAAATCGCATCCAGGAAGTCGTCGGGGATATTCGAAGCGTTGCTTTCTCCCAGTACGGCTTTCAGGGCTTTTTCCTGTGAGAGCATGAGATTCTGATCGTTATAGTTGACATTCAGCCGGATGATTTCTCCGTTGTCGTGGGATTTCCACGGCTCCACATTGGCATCGAAGTAATTCAGCGTAGTAACCTGGCCCTGTTTGGCGAAGGCTTCGGCTGAAATAAGCTGGTCTATATCCGAGATACTTTCCCCTACGACTACCGGTTCGAGTTCTTCCGTCGGCGCCTGCCTTAGCTTGGGCAGGACTACCAGGAGCGTTCCGCCGATGATCGACAGGAAGATGACGGTAATAAGGATGACCCGGAGCCAGGGGAACTTGAAGAGCTTGATGCCATATTTTGAGACGATATTCTGTTTGAGCCTTTTCTTCTCTTCCTCTTGGCTCAGCTCGATCGGTTCCTCTTTGAGGATATTCTCCAGTCCTTCCAGGCTTGCCATACGAGTGGCGGGCTTTATCGTCTTGTGCATTGTGCTGTAGAATTGCTGTCCTCCGTGGATCAGCCGGTTCTCGGGATTGACATAGGAGCCCATCTGTCTTCTCTCTTGGATTCTCTGCTGGGCTGTCTTTACGCCTTCTGGCATCTTGAGGTTGTCAGTGCTGCCCCCCGGAGTGTCCGGTGTGACGCCTTCATAGGGTGAGGGCGCGATACTGGTTCCCCCGATCAGCCGCTGTTCCGGGCTGATAGCGGGTTCTCTTATGGTCTTATGGATATTCTCCCAGTAGCTTTTGTCCTTGCTCTCTGTTCCCGGGACTTGCACCTTTTCATATCCTTTGGCGGCATTGTCGGCTTCAGAATGGAGGTTCTTTTTTAGATATTCTTCAGGTCGGGGGCGGGGCGCAGCTTCTCCATCATCATCTTCTTCCTCTTCCGCTTCTTTTGCTGCCGGCTTTGGTGCGGGAGGCATCGGAGATGTCTTTTCTTTCTTTATAGTCTGGGACATCCGGGAAAGGAGATCCTTTAGCTCCCGATCTTTATCCGGCTTTACCAATTCCGGAGGTTTCGGCGCCGGATTTGTCGAGGAATCTTCCTTTGGTCCTTCCATCGATCGAGAGACCCGTTTGATAAGGTCTTTTATATCCTCGTCTTTTTTGGAGCTGGTTTGGGGAATTGCCGGGGCCGGTGTCGTTCCGGCGGTCTGGGGTAACGATGCGACTGCCGGAGCTGCGGGCTTGGCGAAATCGTCTTCTATGGGCTTATCTTCCGCGGGAGCTGCGCCGCTCTTTACTTCTGCTTCCTGTTCCCTGCTTTTCCGAAGGGCGTTCCAAAAAGCTTCGTTGGAATCCGTCTCTTTTTGAGGCGCCGGTCCGGACGTGGATGCCGTATCTGTCTGCGCATCCGCTTTGGCTTCAGGTTCCGGAGCTTTGCTTTCTTCAGCCGGGGCTTCCTGTTGCTTCTTAAGCGCTTCTTCTTCTCGCCGCATCCTTTCTTCCTCGGCTTTCCTCGCCTCCTCTTCGGTGGCTGTTTCCCTTGCTTCTTCCTCTTTGATCCGTTCCTCCTCCGCCTGCCTCCTCTCCTCTTCTTGCCGGAGTTTCTCTTCTTCCGCCTTACGTGCTTCTTCCTGCTGCATCCGTTCCTCTTCAGCTTTTCTCATCTCTTCCTGCTGCTTGAGGACTTCTTCCTGGCTCTGTTGGCTGGTTCCCTCCTCTGGAGTGGATTCTTCCGTTTCCCTTGCTTCTTCTGGCTGGATCTCTTCCTGCAGCAATCCTTCTTCCTGCCGGAGCTTCTCTTCTTCCTGCCGCAGTCGCTCCTTTTCTCGTTCTAGCCGCTCTTTTTCGGCGGTCTTCCTGACCTGTTCCTGCCGCGTCCTTTCTTCCTCAGCGGCTTTCTTGGCAGCTTCTTCTATCTGCTTCTTCGATTCGATCTCGATATTTGCCAAGGCTTTTTCCTGCTGCTTCTTCTCGTCTTCGAGGGCGGCAATCTTCAGCCGCATCTCATCGATGAGCTTTTCTTTGGTTTCCGTCTTCTCTTCCTCTTCATGCAAGGACTCGGTTATACCTTTGACAAGGTTAGATATCTGCGTATCCTTCTCTTTGATCGTCTCTTTCAGCTTACGGATATCTTCTTCGTTCTGCGTCGCTTTCATATTGAATTGGGAATATAGATCCTGCTTGGTCTTTTCGCCTTCCGCTTTTATCTTGGCGATGATCTCTTCCTCTATCTGTTTCTTCCCTGTCGCTTCTTCTTTGCGCAGCGTTTCCGAGATCTCTTTTACGAAATCGGTAAGCTGCTTTTCCTGCTGCTTGATCTGCTCCAGAATGGCGTCGTTATTCCGCTTTTCCTCTTCCAGGATCTTGGTCCGCATCTCTTCCAAGAGCTCTTCCTTCTTGAGCGGGTTGGCGGTGCGGCGTACCAGGTCGGCAATCGCGGCTTCCTGTACTTCGATCGATTGTTTCAGCCGGGTCGCTTCTTTCTCCCGTCGCGCGTCCTCCGTCTTGAGGGCTTCCTGAGCCAGCTTGATCTCTTGGGCGCGCAGAGCTTCTTGCTTCTTGAGTTCTTCTTGGGCTCTCTGCAGTCCTTTGTTCCGGGCTTCTTCCTGCTTATGTATCTGTAGGAGTATCTCCTCCTTGTTCTTCCGGGCTTCTTCCAAGAGCTTGGTCTTCATCTCTTCCACCATGGCCTTCTTGCTTTCCTCATTTTGGACTTCTCCCATGCTCAGCGAGCTGGATACCTCCCGGAGGATATTAGAAATCTTGACCTCTTGGGCTTTCAGAGTCTCTTTGGCTTTCCTTTCTTCCTCTTCTCGCAAGATTTCCTGCTTGCGGAGCTCCTCTTGGGCTTTCTGCACCTCCTGAACCCTCGCTTCTTCCTGCTTATGGATTTGTTTGAGGATGTCTTCTTTTATCCTGTCTCTTTCCTTGCGGACTTCGTCGAGGATATTCTTCTTGGTCTCTTCCATCGCCGTTTTCTCCTCGATTTCTTTTTCTTGGCGTAGGAGCGCTTCTTCTGCTTTCCTTATCTCTTCTTGCTTCCTCTTTTCTTCCTCGGCTTTACGGGCCTCTTCCAAGAGCGCTTCTTCTGCCTCTTTTCTCATGCGCTCCTCTTCGGCTTTCTTTGCCTCTTCTCCCGCCCGTCTCGTCTCTTCTTCGAGCAATATCCTCTCCTCTCTCGCCTTCCGGGCAGCTTCTTGCCGCTTCTTCTCTTCCTCAGTCGATCTTTCCTTCTCTTTGCGCGCCACTTCTTCTTTTCTTATCGCTTCGCCCCGGGATTTCTCTTTGGTGTCGAATATGTCCGCAGCGGCTTTCTTCGTTTCTGCTTTCTTCAGATTTTCCAGGAAATTCTTGCTTGCGGCGGCGGTATCGAATCCTTCGTCTTTCTTAAGGTCGCTTGTCCGGAAAACGTCCATCGCTTTTTTCGGCTGTATCGTCTTGGCTTTATCTTCTTCTTTCCGGATAGTCTCGATTTCCTGCTTTTTCTCCTCGATCTTCTCCCGGAGCTCTTCCCCTTCGGCTTCTTGATTGCGCAAAATCGGGGGTACCGGCTGGTTCCCTTTCTTCTTGAGTATCGATTGCTGGAGTTTTGAGAAGAATCCTCTCTCTGCCTCTATCTTTCTGCCCTCGAGCGGGCGAGGAGGCATAGACACGGTGAAGCCTTTCTTTTCGAGATCGCTCTTGAGGCTCGAAAAGCTTTCGTTCTCGGTTTTTGCAGGAACGGTTTGAGCCGGTGTTTTTGTTTTGGGGGCGGGAGCATTAACGCTTCCTGTCTGCGGCTGTGGCGATATGGCCGCGGCGTCTTCTTTTGCCGGTTCGGATTTCCTGAAAAGCCCTTTTCCTCTTTTTGTATCGTTGATCTCCTTGAGATCGTCCTGCATGGTCCTAAGAATTTTTTGGCTCATAGAAATTAGACTCCTTTATGTGTTAAATTTATCCTTCCTTGGTCGTCTATATTCTTAACTTTGACTGCAATAATGTCACCCACCTTCACTACATCTTCCGCTTTTTCCACCCGGGTGGGGGCGAGCTCTGAGATATGCACCAGGCCTTCCTGCCCGGGAAGGACTTCTACGAATGCTCCGAAGGCCATAAGCTTTACCACTTTGCCCTGGAATACCTCGCCAGGAATGACTTCGCGGACGATGTCCTTTATCCAGGCAGTCGCCTTGCGGGCGGCTTCGGCATCCTTAGAAGTGATGAGCACTGTGCCGTCATCTTCGATGTCTATGGTAACGCCGGTGTCGGCGATGATCTCATTGATCTTTTTTCCACCCGGGCCGATGACGTCGCGGATCTTGTCCGGATTGATCATGAAGCTGGTGATGCGCGGAGCATACGGAGACATCTCGGGCCGCGGCTCTTTGATGGCGCCGCTCATCACATCAATGATGTGGAGGCGCGCTTCCCTGGCTTTTGTCACGGCCTCTTCCAGGATGTCGATGCTGATGCCGCCGATCTTCACGTCCATCTGTATGGCTGTAATGCCTTCGGTAGTTCCGGCGACTTTGAAATCCATGTCGCCATAGTGGTCTTCCGGTCCCTGGATGTCGGTGAGGACCTTGTAATTGCCCTTTTCATCCGACATGAGCCCCATAGCGATACCGGCTGCAAGCCGTGGAATGGGGACTCCGCCGTCCATGAGCGCGAGCGCGCTGCCGCAGATGCTAGCCTGGGAAGAGGAACCGTTGGAGCCGAGCACTTCGGAGACCAGACGGACGGTATAAGGGAAGCTTTCCCGTGGCGGGATCAGCGGCTCGATGGCTTTTTCTGCCAAGGCACCGTGGCCGATCTCTCTTCTGCCCGGACCGCGCATCGGCTTTACTTCGCCGACCGAGTAAGGCGGGAAGGAATAGTGATGCATGAACCTCTTGGTCGTTTCCTCTTTCATACCGTCGATGATCTGCTCGTCGCCCGGTGCGCCCAGAGTAAGTACCGTGAGCACTTGGGTCTCGCCCCGTTGGAAGAGTCCCGATCCGTGGGTGCGCGGCAGTACGGCGATCTCTGCACTCAAGGAACGCACCTCGTCCATCTTTCTACCGTCGGCTCTCTCGCCCCGGAAGATGGCGATATCATGTACGAATTTGTCGATCTGTTCGTCGAGGACCAGCTTGGCGATCTCGATGTATTCAGCGCCGATCTCTTCTCGGACGTAATCTATGAGGCTCTTCTTGAGGGCGCTCATATTCGCGTTGCGGGTCAATTTGTCTTTTTCCATGATGGCCGGCTCGATCTTGCCGGTAGCGAAATCCCGCATCTTCGCCTCGAGCTCTTCCGGTGCCTGCATAAGATTGGCCGGCTTCTTCTCTTTGCCTAGTTGGGCGATGATCTCTTTCTGGAAAGCTTCGAGCTCGGAGATATATCTCTCCCCGAAGCGCATCGCTTCCATGATTTCTGATTCCGGCGCTTCTTTGGCTCCGCATTCGATCATGTTGATCTTGCCGCCCTTGCCGGTAAGGAACATCTCGAACGTCGCTTTCTCGCGCTGTTCGTAAGTCGGGTTGAGGACGAGCTGTCCGTCGACTTTGGCCACGCGTACGGCGCCTACCGGGCCGTCCCAGGGGATGTCGCTGATACCTAATGCGGCCGAAGCGCCGATTACCGAGATTACATCGGGGTCATTTTCCTGATCGACGGAAAGCATAGTGAGGATTACCTGGACATCGTTGCGCATCCGGCCGTTGAAAAGCGGACGGATAGTGCGGTCGACGATACGGCCGGAGAGGATAGCCTCGTCGGTCGGCTTGCCTTCTCGTTTGATGAAGCGGCTGCCTTTGATCTTGCCGGCCGCGTAAAGCCGTTCTTCATAGTCCACCATGAGCGGAAAAAAATCCACACCTTCCCGAGCCCCGTCATTCATAGTGGCTGTCGCCAAAATGACCGTTCCTCCATATTGGACGGTTACGGAACCGTTTGCCTGTAGCGCAAGCTTGCCGGTCTCAATGATCAGGTTGCCGCCATTGATCGGCCTTTCAAATCTTCTTGCTTCCATCGTTTTGATCCTTTCTTCGTGAGAATTGGTCTGCAAACTCTAGATTATCATCTCACTCTCCCTTAATGCTCAAGATGATCGCATCTAACTGTCTACAGGCCACCTCTCGTAAGTTTTATAAAAATAAAAAACAAGCTAAGAAAAGGTTTTATTCTTTTTTTAGTTTTTCCATAGGCGTATAGCTAAGGGATTTATTTGATCAGGAACCTCTTCTCATCATAGCTCAGGTCCGTGAACTCATCGGCAGCTTCTACGAGCTTCGAAGAAGTGCTCTCGCCGAAAGCGATGATTTCCACGCGGCAGCCCTTGTTGATCTTGAGGTATTCCACCAGCGGCACATAATCCCCGTCTCCGGAAATTATGACCACTACATCCAGTTTGTCCGCCAGCTTGATTGCGTCCACTGCCAGCCCTACATCCCAGTCGGCTTTCTTCATGCCGCCCGGAAATATCTGCAGGTCTTTCTCCTTGATTTCGAAACCGAATTTCTCTATCGCGTCAAAAAAGTTCTTTTCCACTCCCCCTTCGGTGCTGATGACGTAGGTGATGGCGCGGATGAGAATCCGGCCGGCCACCGCTTCCTCGAGGAGTTCTCTGAAATTCACGCGGGCCTTGTAGAGGCTGCGCGCGCTGTGATACATGTTCTGCGCGTCCACGAAAACCCCGATTCTCTGGTCTTTATGCCGGATCGGCTTATTCTTCTGCTTTTGTATCGGTTTCTTGATCGCCATCTTCTTTGATTAATTTAGCTTCTTTCAGTTTTAGGGATTTCACGATCTTGGCGTATCTTTCCTCGCTGCTGCCTTTGATATCCCGTAGAAGCTTCTTACGCTTCGCGACCATCTTCAGGAGTCCTCTGCGCGAATGATTGTCTTTCTTATTGATCTTCAAGTGCTCGGTCAGCTCCTTGATCCTCTCGGTAAGAATAGCTACCTGGACTTCTGAAGACCCGGTGTCTTCCTTGTGAAGTTTGAACTTCTTGATAATCTTCTCCTTCTTTTCTTTTTTGATCATTTTCTTCTTTAATGCTTATTTAACGATAACTACTCCTCGCTCTGGAAAAAATCAACCATAGCTTAAATTGAGACAGTATATCTCTTTTATCAGTCTATCACATAAATTTTAGATAGACAAGTTCTCGGATATGTCGTAGAATATACGGGTAAATAGGATAAAACCAGCTATATATGCCTCAGGACAGCCTCCGAGAACTCAAGCGGGAATTCCTGGAATACCTGGAAATCGAGAAGAACCGTTCTCCGCTTACGGTGCGCAATTACGACCAGTATCTGGAGAGGTTTTTGGGCTGGTCGAAGGCGGAAAAGCCCTCAGACATCACTTCGGAGGCGGTGCGGGGGTTCCGGATCTATCTCAACCGCTATTCGGACGGGAAAGGGCGCGGCATCAAGAAAATTACGCAGGATTATTATGTCATTGCTATCCGCGGTTTCCTGCGGTTCTTGGCCAAGAGGGATATAGAGACTCTGAGCAGCGAGAAAGTAGAGTTGGGAAAGTCCAAGGACCGGCAGGTGGAATTCTTGGAATTGGAGGAAGTAGAGAGGCTGATCAAGGCGGCGCGGGGAGAAAAGCTGGAAAATCTGCGGGATACGGCCATTCTGGAACTGCTTTTCTCTACTGGACTCAGGGTTTCCGAGCTTACTTCCTTGGATATCGGGAGCGTCAATCTCCGGACCGGCGAATTTTCGGTGCGGGGCAAAGGAGATAAGATCCGACTGGTCTTTCTTTCCGCCGCCGCCAAAATAGCTCTGAATGAGTACATCATGCGGCGCAAGGACCTTTCGCCGGCGCTTTTCGTGCGTATCCAAGAAAGCGGCGACCCATCGCGCCTTACTGCCCGGAGCGTGGAGCGGATCGTGCAGAAATACGCTTCCCGGGCCGGCATCGTCAAGAAGATCACCCCGCACACTCTTCGGCACAGCTTTGCCACGGATTTACTGCGCAACGGGGCGGATCTCCGCAGTGTGCAGGAGATGCTGGGACACTCAAATATCACCACCACCCAGGTCTATACCCATGTTACCAATAAGCATCTAAAGGACATCCATAACAAGTTCCATTCGGGCAAGAAATGACTGAAAACTCATAACACGAGCCGTCTTATCGCCTTTGTTATCCTGCTTTTAACCGATGAACAAAGCGAAACGCTACTACGCAGCTTTTGCCGTTATCGGTTAGCAGTCATCAGTCGTCAGTTGGTTTCTCTCTTGCTTTTCGGCACATTTTGATTATACTTAGAAGGTATTTTTCCTACGGGCAGGCGTGGCGGAATTGGCATACGCGCATGGCTTAGGACCATGTTCTTCGGAGTGTGGGTTCGACTCCCACCGCCTGCACCAAATAATTTATAATTGGCGGCTTATAACTAAAAACTTATAAGGTCAGCAAAAACCGCCTCCGAAAGGGCGGTTTTTGGTATATTGCAGAGCGTTCTACTTTGAAAAAACTTATTTTTCAAAATTATTCTGTAGCTTCTTCTCCTCCTCCTCCGGTTACGACCGTGTTGGTGATGAGATCGACCAGGGCGTAAGCTAGACCGATGACTACCAGACCGACGACACCATAGGCAATGGTTTTCTTGGCCCTTGCGGCAGTATCTTCATTTCCGGCGGAAGTCAGGTAAAGTACGCCTCCGTAGATGATCATCAAAGTAGCGACAATCGTGATGAAGCCGAGGATATAATTGGTGATAGTCATGACCGAAGCTTCGAAATCGTCGGAAACGCCTTCTGGCTGATATGTATCACCTTGTCCCCATCCGGCAGCATTTACCTTGGAAGCGAAGACGAGTGCCGGAGTAAGTACTCCTGATGCTGCTAATTTAGTTAGGTATCTCATTCTTTCTTTTCACCTCCTTTCAATTTGTTTAATTATCGGCTTAATTGAAAACTATCTTTTGAATCGTTATCTTGTTCCTTACATCACATAGTTCGAATCCGTAACGGCGTTTCCGCTGTTTGAATCCTCGACAATGATATCCGAAGTGATGAGCGTCACTATCGCATAGGCGAGTCCCGCGACTACCAGGCCGATGATCGCGGTGGTAATCGTCTTCTTCGCGCTCTTCATGGTGTTCTCGTCTCCCCCGGCAGTGATGTACTGGATGCCTCCGTAGATGATGAAAAGGACCGCGATGACGGTGATGAATCCCAGGATCCAGTTGGTGCCGTTCATGACTACATCTTCGAATTCCGAAGGGGCGCCGCTGTTATTTTGCGGAGGAGCCCAGGCTTTCGATCCTGTCCCCGCCCAGGCGCTGGAGAGGGGGAGAAGAGCAAGCGCGGCAGGGAGCAGGAGCTTATTCGCTTTTTTCATTTTTATCGTTTAGCGGATTATTATCAAAGGAGATATCGGATGCCGGATCACATCGCTTGGGTGGCCTGCGAATTCTGCTGTCCGTTCTGGGTGTTCGTTTCCTCCTGCTGCCCCGTGACAAGGATGTCCTTGACGACTAGCGTTACGATCGCGTAGGCCAAGCCTGCCATGGCAAGCCCCATGATGGCGTATTTGATGGTCTTTTTGGCGGTCCGGGTGCGGTCTTCGTCTCCGGATGAAGCGACATATATCGTGCCTCCCCAGATGATGGCCAGCACCGATAGCAGCGTCACGAATCCCAGGAGCCAATTGGCGATATTCTCTACGGAACCCATAAAATCATCCGGCAATCCGGGATTAGGCGGCATTTGCCAGGCCGAGGCCAGGGCGGAGTGAGCACAGAGTATGAGCACAGCAGAAACCGATCCGATGAGAACTTTTTGTGATTTCATATTATTATTGATTATTCGTGATAAGGACATCGTTCACGACTTTGATCATCGCGAAGGAAAGGCCGATGATGATGATTCCGAAGATGGCATAGTGGATGGTCTTTTTCGCTTTCTCAATCCTCTGTTCGTCCCCCACGGATGCGACGTAAGTCAATCCTCCCCAGATTATCAAGATAACGCAAAGCAAAACCCCGAATCCTAAGATCCAGGTAGTCATATCTGCCAAGACATCTTTGATGGATTTGTCGGGTGCTACGCCTTCTAAATCTGCCAGACTTGCAAGTGCCGAAAGCGGGGCAAATGAGGAAATGAGGCATACCAATACTGCCAGTTCTTTCTTTGCCGGATTCTTCATGCGCATATTTAGAGATGTTTAGTTAGCTTGATAAAATATTACCACTATTCGTTTCTTTTGTAAATTCCTTTACTTTTTTGCGAGCCAGGTACATCCTCCTGGGAGATCTCCGGACCGTCTATCCTTTTGTCAGCACTATCCCGTAGAGCATGTCTTCTGAAAGCGTCCCCCTCCAGGCGTTGTCAGCGGTAAGCTTCTCGGTCTTCCAGGCGATCTGCCACTCGTCCGGGAAGCGGACTTCGGTTTCGAAATCGCTTCCGACGGAACCGGCCTGTTTTTGGACGAGGGCGCTATATGCATCCGCGTTCTCGCTCCAAGCTGCGAAGTCTATCTTGAAGGGCAGCTCGTATCTGTAGACGACAGTCACTTCTTCTTTGGGGCTTACGTATACCCAGTTGCCAAAGACGGTCTTGCCGGCTTCCTCGAAGACCTGGGTGCCGGACTCGGGATCGATGCGGATAGTATCCTCGATGGCTTTGATATCTGGATCGGTCTTGAATGCAGAATAATCTATCGGCGCGGAGTATTCTTCGGCGGTACTTCCGGAAGCTTCCAGGAGAATACTTCCTTGGGGTACATAGACGCGCATATAGTCCGCATTGACGCGGTTATACCAGTCGTAAGCCGCATCTCCGCCCAGGTGCTTGCGGTTTATGACGAGGGTATTGATGACGGTGCCGTCTTCCCCGATATTCGTTTCCAGTCGGATGCTTTCCTTTATGACTGCGTCGGTCTTGTAGCCGTTGATGTTGGAATTTATCACCGAGAGGTAATCCCCTTTCCTGTTTTGGATCACTTCTCCTCCCCAGCCGCGCTTCTTGATCATGGTCTCGATCACCTCGTCGCGGTGATAGATTAGTATGTGCTTTTCGTCGAGGGATTCCTCACCGATCCGGATGATACGGAGGAGATTCTCCGCTCCACCCTGGCGGACGAGTCCGGATACCTTTTTCAAGAGAATCGGTGCGAGATCGGAAAGGATCTTCTTGGGGCGATTCTCTTCCTGGTCATAAAGGTTTTCCACCTGGTTCTGGGTTTCGGCGATGAAATTGTCCGCCGTGATGATGACGCCATATTCCGGCATCTCGATCGGTCCAGTTATGGCAAGGAGCTTCTTGACGGTTTCCGGGGTGATGGCGATCACGCCGTCCACGGTGGGTCCGCCGGTCTTTTCGTAAAGGAGGGCGATCTTCCGGGCGCTGGTAGGATAGTCGGCGAACCAGTTAGCATCATGCATGCTCCAGGCAGCGCTGATCTTCTGGACGGGCATAGGGGGAACTATCTTCTCTCTGAGCTGTCCGTCCGGATTGAAGATCCCGTCGATTGTCAGGCTCTCGATTTCTCCGTCTTTGATGTCCAGGATGCCATAGGTGCCGATAAATCCGCCGTTAGCGCGCATCTCACTGTTATTCTCGAAAAGAAGCAGGTATTTCTGTGTCCTCTCGCTTCCCAGCATCCGCAGGAGAAGCGGATAGTCTTGCGCGAACTTCTCGAAGTTGGAAGAGATGCTCGGTAGGACGTCCTTCGCAAGATCAATCTTGCTCCGCATATCTTCGGGGATGTATCGTGTCTCTACTTTTTCCAGATTGGCGCTGGCGGCCGAAAGGTGCGCGGCAGTGCTTTTCATATCCTCTTCGGCGCTGACGAGTTTCCGGACGAAGGAGATGCTTTCGTCCGGCGTGGCGATCTTTTCCAGCATACCGCTCAGGTCTTTGCCTGCCAGAGAGATATTTTCTCCGGCTGTGGTAAGATTTTCGGCTGCGGAAAGCGGCGTGTCGATGGGAAGTCCGGCGATGACTTCGCCGATACCGAGACCGAGACCGTCAATCGTCTCGCGCGCTTCGGCGAAATTCATGTTAGCGGACTCAAAACTGCTTCCGGTCAGGTTGAACTCGGACGCGAAAGCGGATCCGGCCGCAGACTTGAGGTCGTTGAGTGCTGCCGTACTGGCGCCCAGTACTCTTTCCTTCCGTTCATATTGCGATTGGGCGAAAGAGAGTCCGAAGATGAGCACGGGAATCATGAAAGAGACGGTTGCAAAGCGCAGCAGGGATTTCCTTTGGAGAAAGTTCGTATGCCGGAAATCA
Source organism: uncultured Candidatus Saccharibacteria bacterium (assembly GCA_964503935.1). Taxonomy (GTDB): domain Bacteria; phylum Patescibacteriota; class Minisyncoccia; order JAHIHE01; family JAGLIN01; genus STD2-77. The sequence continues at coordinate 22,540 of CAZDCJ010000004.1, read as the reverse complement.
ATGAGAGGGATGGAATCTTCTTCGTCTATGGCGATATCCGCGATCGCTGAGCTTTCGCGGTATCTTTCCATTTCCTGAGGACGCACGAAATTGTGGTCGTCTGGCGCAGTCCTTTTCTTCCCGAAATACAGACGGCTTTCCATCTCGTATTTCATCCAGACTGTCGGCTCTTCTTCTGTATCTATCGGTTCTGCCACTTCTGCCTCGTGCGGCTCTGTCGGTCCGGTCAAGGTCTCCGGCATGATTTCCGGCAGGCCCTCTTCTTCCCGGATCCTTTCCGGCGGGAGTTCTTCCTGCAGCTTTATATCTGCATATGTCCTCGCGGCGGAACTTTCCCGGAGAAGCATCTTTCTTTCGAGTTCGCGGCGCCGAAGCCTTTCCTTTTCGAAGGCGCGCAAATCCACCACTCCTTTCCGAAGTGCGCGCGGCGTATTATTTTTTTTGATGTCGATATCCATCTTGGGTGCGCTCTTTATATTTTTTCATAGATTTCCGTCGTCTCTTTGCCCATCTTGTCCCAGCTGTATCTTTTTGCCTGCTCAAATCCTTTTTCTCTGAGTACATTATACAATTTTTTATCGCTCATCACCAGATGTATCTTCTCTGCCATCTCTTCGGGATCATCCGGATCGAAGTAAACGGCGGCGTCACCGAGGATCTCCGGCAGGCTGGTGCGGTCGGAAGAGATGACTGGTGTGCCGCAGCTCATCGCCTCCAGTCCGATAAGACCGAAGCCTTCGTAGAAGGATGGGATAATGAAAGCGGTGGCGGCATTGTAGAAGGCGGGTAGCTCTGTCTGATCGATGAAGCCTACGGGGATAATGTCCCTCTGGAGTCCCATCTCCTCCCAGGTCCGGCGCACTTCCGGATAATACGGGTCTTCCTTTCCGCCCAGGACCAGGAGCAGGTCGTCTCGGTATTTTTCCCGGATGAGCTTGAATGCCCGGATGAGCCCGACCAGGTTCTTGTGATTCCGCCATACGCCGGTATAGAAAAGAAATGGTCTATTTAGGCCGTATTTCTGCCGGAGACTGTCCACGCTCTCTTTGGGAAGAAGACGGAACTGTCCGTCGGCGCCTTCGTAGATGACTTGGATCTTTTCGTCCTTCATCCTGAAGTAGCGGATGATGTCGTTCTTGGTGGATTCGGAGACGGCGATGATCTTCCGTGCTTTCTTTACGGAAGAGTAGAAGACCAGCCGGAAAGCCGCGCGGCGCAGAGGGGATTTCATCTTGTGACCGGGGAAGAAGTATGGGGTGACATCGTGGATAGTGCTGATCGTTTTTCCCAGGTAGAGGATGGGAGAATTGAAATGCGTGAAATGCATGAGGTCGAGCTTCTCGCGCGACAGCGTGAAGGGAAGAATAAGCTGCTCTTTCCAGCCGTACCAGCGGGCAGTCGTCTTCACTTTGCGCACCCGTGCGTTGGGAATGGGGAAGGCATCGAATTCTTCCGGAGAAAGGAATATCACATAATCGTTCACGTGGTCGTTCTCGAAAATGAAGCGCAGGAGCTGGCGGATATAGTTGCCGATTCCTGTCTGCGCATAGCCGTACATGCGGGCGTCGATGCCGATGGTCTTGGGCGAGGAAGTCCGGTTGTTCATAGCTGAAGGATTATGAAATTCTTAATTATGGTCGCATGATCATATTATATGTCATTCCGGAATTTTACGACAGCACTGTTCAGGCTTGATTGCGGGAATGATATGCTCTTATCTTCTATCGCGAGGAGCCAAGTGTAGAGCCTGCTTCCGCAGAGGCGGGGATGGTAATCCCGAGCCTATGCCGTCAAGACTTCATTTGTCCGAGTGAAATGAGAAGTCGGTCTCTATGGATAGGACCATGTGATAACAGGCAAACAAGCGGTAACGAAGGCGTTTCTCCGTTCCGCTGCGCAGCGGTAGAATGATGGTTGTTATCGCAGGGACTCAGGGGTGACAAATGAGAAAAAATAAATGATCCGACACGGGGTCGGATCATAATAACTTATCCCAATATGAATTCCAGCGTTTCCCTTGCGCATTTGTTCCAGTCGAAGAGCTTGGCTCTTCCGTGCCCGAACGCGGAGAGGTTGCTCGAAAGCTTCGGGTCCAGGAGGACTTCTCTCATAGCCTTATACAGCTCGTCGGGGTTCGTAGGATTTACGGTGACGGCGGTATTTTCCACCGCTTCCGGGATAGAAGAGATGCTGGAAGTCACGACCGGTGTGTCTTGCGCCATCGCTTCCAGGGGCGGGAAACCGAATCCTTCATAGAAAGAAGGATAGACGAAGAGCCGAGCCATGCGGTAGAGGGCGGCCTTGTGCCGGTCTTCCACGTAGCCGGTGAAGATGATATCGCGGCGAAAAGAAGAGGCGCGAGCGGCCCGGAAGATGTCGTCATAGAGCCATCCCTTGGCGCCGGCGATTACCAGCTTGAGGCCGGAGTATCGGAAAGCTTCTTCTTTCTTCAGGTGGTCGAAAGCTTGAAGGAGGCTGACGATGTTCTTGCGCGGTTCCAGTGTTCCCAGATAGAGGATGTAATCTTCCGGCAGCTCGTACTTCCGGGTCACATATACCTTTTCCCGGGGCAGGACCTCCCTCTTCGCTTTTATGCCCAGTCCTGAGTAGATTACCCGGATCTTTTCCGGCGGGACCTGGTAGATTTCCATGAGATCCTCTTTGGTGGACTCGGACACGGCGATGATCTTGTCCGCCTCCCGGGCCTGCCTTCGCGGGTCCATGGAAAGATGCCAGAAATTCTTCTGCGAGGAATAGAACTCCGGATATTTCTCGAAACTGAGGTCGTGGAAAGTCACGATTTTCTCGCATCGCTTGCTCGTGGAGCTGAGGAAGATGTGGGGGGAGAAGAATTTATCCACGCCGCCGAGAAGTCTGTCCATCTGCGGCTTCCGAAGGAAGCGGGAAGCGCTGTCCAAGAGGCGGTTGGGGATGCGGAACTCCCAGAGTTCGACATTCGGAAAATCCAGCCATTCGAAACGGAGCTGTTCTTTCCGGAAGCCGTTATAGAACAGCTTGAAGCGGATGCTCCCATCGAGGGGCAGCATATGCTCGAGGAGCTCGGAGGCGTATTCTTCGATGCCGGTCTTATTTCCCCGGGCGAGCATACGGATGTCGATGCCGATAGTCGTGCTCATGTATGAGATGTATTAGGCGAAATATTTCTTGATGAAGGCAGCGAAGATACCGAGGAATGCTCCCGACAGGAGCCCTATCGCGAAGTTCATGGTAGCGTCAGGCTTGTCTTCGAGGATGACCGGAGGGTTGTTCTTGATAGAAAAGTCGACTTCGCTGTCGCTGCGGGCTTTTGTGTCCTGCATTTCCTTGCCCACAGCTTCGGAGAGGGCAGCCGCTAGTCTTTCTGCATCTCCCCGGCTGTTCGCCTCGAAACTCACTTCGACGTAGGAGTTGGACATCTTCTTGGCGGAAAATTTTTTCTTGTAGGCCTTGAGGTTCCTGAAGGCCGGATCTATCCCGGAGGCAGCGTAGATACTTTCCACTAATTGGGGGCTCTGGAGCATCTTCTCTATATTATCTGCCACGATCTCTCCGGATTCCAGGGCGTAATAGCCGTCATACTTGAATCCGTCGGTTGTCTGGGTGCCATCCTTCGTGATGAAGAGAGAGACGGAAGCGTCGTAGCTGGCAGCTGCATAGAGAGAGAATATCCAGGCGGCGGCAGCGGTCATGAGCGTTGCCGCGAGGATCATGTTCTTTTCCGAGCTGATTATCTTGAGATAGCTTTTTAGTTCCATTGCTTTTGATTATTTTTAAAATTTGCGTATCCGTCTTCGATTATCTGTCTCATCTTCTGCTGGAAGATACGGCGGTCAAATCTTTCCGCGTGTCGGCGGATCTCTGCGGGGTTGAAATCTTCCGGGCGGAAATCCTCTACCGCGGCGATGACAGCTTCCGGCGATTGCGCGGAGAAGAAGCTGCCGGTCTTTCCCGGGGTCACGGTTTCCATCGCTCCTCCGCCCCGGTAGGCGATTACCGGCCGACCGCAGGCCATCGCTTCCAGCGGCGTGATGCCGAAATCCTCTTCCGAAGGAAAGATGAGCGCCCTCGCGCGGGCGTAGTGCCGGCTTACTTCCCGGTCACTGAGATATCCCAGGAATTCGATGTTGTTCCTGGCGGATTTTCTGAGATTGTCGATTTCCGGCCCCGTTCCGATGATCTTGAGCGGAAGGCCCAGCCGGTTGAATGCTCCGATCAGGATATCGAACCTCTTGTAGGGAAGGGCGCGGCCGACGGCGAGGAAATAATCATCATAGCTGTCAGAGATGGCGAAGTTGTCGAGATTGACGGGCGGATAGACCACTTCGGCGGTGCGGCCGTAATATTTCCGGATGCGGTCGGCCACGAACCGGGAATTGGCGATATAGGTGTCCGGCCGGTCGGCGGAAATCCGGTCCCAGAGCCGCAGATAGCTCATGCCGAAGGGCATGAGCTTGCGCGTGAGGCGCGAATAGTCGAACTCCCGCATGTGCCGATGGCAATCGTCCCAGGCGTAGCGCATGGGCGTGTGGCAGTAAGTGATATGGAGAGTATCGGTTCCGGTCAGTACTCCTTTGGCGTAGCTGGCCGAATCAGAAAGCACCACGTCGTAGCCCCTGAGATCCAGGCTCTCGATGGCCATGGGCATGAGGAGCGGGAAGGCGCGGTGATGCGAGCTGGTAAAAGGGATCCTCTGGAGGAAGGATGTGCGGATCTTGCGGCCTTTGAAAGCGCCATGGGTCAGCTTCTCGTCATAGACGAGGGTGAAGATAGGGGCATCCGGGAACATCTCGCAGAAATTTTCCAAGACTCTCTCTGCCCCTCCGTACTGCACGAGATAGTCGTGCACCAAGGCTATTTTCATCTCTATGGGAAAAGTGATTATATTCTTTTCTCATTATGGCAAAAAAAATCCCGGAAGTCCACAGAATGACTGACAACCCACGACTTATGACTGATAACTAGCACCTGTCATTTTGAACCGAAGGTGAGAAATCTGTAAACTACACGACAGCGCTTCAGGCGGTATGTTCATAAAAAGATTGTCTTAGCCGCTAACTAGACCTAAGATTTCTCAGGCTAAGACCTTCGAAATGATAAAAGAATGATTGTCGTCCCTGCCTGTTTTTGTCATTCCCGCGCTTGCTTTCGCGAGCATAAACTCCGGCGGGAATCCAGAGATAAGCTGTAGTTGTTCTTTTAAATATTATAACCTTCCTAATTTTGACATTGACAAAATATATAATATATGCTATTCTTCATTGTCATGAATACCATCAAAATAGATCCTAATAATCTGAGTGCCAGGCGTTGCCAGACTGATGACCTCCTGTTTGTACATGATCTTCTGAAAAAGAATATGGCGGAAACGATGTTTAGAAATAGGGGCGAAGAATGGAATTCGGATTTATTCTGGGAGAAGACCAAGCCCGGAAGCATTATCATCGTCGAATATCAAGATAGGCCTATTGCTTTTTTCGATGCTTTTAAAGAAGGAGACTTTCTTCATCTTCTGAATATTAACGTAGCTGAAGAATTCCAGAACCAGGGAATCGGCCGTTATATGCTCGCCTTGGTGGAAGGAAAGGCGCGAGAAATGGAATTGATGAAAATCATTCTGGAGGTCTTTCCCGATAATCCTTCGAGGTATCTCTATACGCGGTATGGCTTCAATAAAGTCGGCATGAGAGACGGTTGCTGGGTCATGGAGAAAACGATCGATTATTAGCAAAAATTCCGATTTCAAAAAGACATGAACCATATTCTGGTTCTTTTTTTGCCTTAATCTTCTCCAAGATGAGGGCTATCTTTTTTGTTTTTGGAGTCAAAAAAAAGTTCGGTCGAGACGACCGAACCAGTATGATGAATGTGTATTCTTGAATTACCGCGGAACAGATCGGGGTTCTTCAGAGTACCTCAGAATGACACGGATATCTTTTCTCAGAATCCCTGCTTGTCCAACTCCTGGTTTACCAATTTGTCGGCGAGCTTGTTTTTCTCGCGGCGGATATGGATGAATTCCACTTTGTCGAAATCAAGGGTGAGCTTTACGACCTGGGTATAGAGAGCTTTCATCTTCTCGTCTTTCACTTTGTACTCCCTGTTGAGCTGCTTGACGACCAGTTCACTGTCGAGGTGGCAGGCGACTTCTCCTTTTCCTTCCAATAGTCCTCTAACTTTCTCAAGTGCCAGGATGAGCGCGGTGTATTCGGCTTCGTTGTTGGTGGCGGTGCCGATATATTTGGAAAAAGTGCAGACGATCTCTTCTTGCGCATTTTGGACTACGATGCCGCAGGCGGCGGGTCCGGGATTGTTGCGCGAGCCGCCGTCGGTATAGGTAATGAGCTTGTCCATCAGTTTGGGATTATTTCTTTAATTCCTCGATTTTTGCTGCGGCCGCATCGGCTTTGGCCCTCCAATCGGTCCGGTTGCCGTATACCTCATCCAGCATCTCCGTAAGGATAGCATCGATCCGGTCGTCAAATTTGTTGTAGCTGCGTGCAATGCCGGATTGCTTCGCGAAAGCTGCGATCTTGTTATCCCCCTTCGCTTGTTCGGCGCTAAGGTCGGTGCGCGCGGAGGCTTTGTCGGCCGTGTCCAGATAGAGCGCGATATTCTCTTTCCTATTGGCGAAAGAAAGGAAGCTCCAAGCGATCTGGGCGCAATCGATATCCTTGGCTCCCCCTTCTACTTTGCAGGAATCTTGTTCGGACACGACCGGGAACCAATGGTTGGAAAGGGTTATCTGGGTGGAATTTGCCAGTTGCGGTACTGGCGCGATGCCGTAATTGAGTTCGGGTCTGAGGGCGAGCAAGTTGGGTATCTGATAACTGTAGTTGATCATCATCGCTGTCTTTCCTTCGGCAAAAGCCTGGACGGAGTCGGCGAAGGTGTCGTTCCAGGAGTATATCTCTTTGTTGGAATCGGTAAATTCCATGTAGAACTGAAGGGCGGTGAGCCCCGGTTCCCTTTCTATCGTGCCCGATGAGGTCTGGATGGCGATTTTCTTGTTGAAGTCCACTTCACTCTGCGAATTGATTACTTTGCTTCCGCCCTGGAGAGCGAGAAGAGAATAGATGTCGCAGGCACGGTTGGTGTTCTTGCCGCTGCCCAGTGCGATGCCGGACTGGGTAATAGCGTCTTTCTTGCCGGCAAGCGTCAGTTTCTTCGCATCGGCCTTGAGTTCTTCCCAGGTGGTAGGAGCTTTCTCGATGCCGGCTTTCTGGAAGAGGTCCTTATTATAATAGAGTGCCAGGTTGTCGGAATAGGTAGGAATCGCATAGGCTTTGCCGCCGCCGTTTATCAGGTCCTGGATATCCCTCTCGCCATAGACGGCGTCTTGCAGGATATAAGAAGGATAGTCCTTCTGTATATCTTCGCGTGTTACGAGCTCGTACTCGTCGATAGTGGCGAGGCTGTCCGTGAGCGGCTGGAGGCTCTCGACGTATCTTTCCAGCCAGTAATTATTGATGAGATAAATGCTTGGACTCTTGCTATCGCCATAGGCATTCTCGATATCCTGCTCGTAAGAAGCGATATCCTTCTTGGTATAGTTTATCTCTACCTGCACTGCTTGTCCGCCCCAGAGATGCGCTTCTTTCTCATACTTGTCGATGATAGCCTGCCAGCTGTCGGAATTATCCCATACCCCCCAGAATTCCAGGGTGACCTTGGCCGGCCCTTCTTTCTTGTCGATAATATCCTTCACTGGGGCGTAATCGGTATAACCGGAAATCTTGAAGACGATTATCGTCAGCAGTATTAGGATGATCGATGCGATCAAGATTGAATTCTTCTTAGACATCTGTTTGATTTTATTTTTATTTTATATGCATATTCTAACCTATTCTTTGATAATCCGCCAGATGAAAAGTACCGCTCCTGCCGCGATGGCGAGGTCAGCCAGGTTGAAAGCACATATCTCTCCCATTCTCAGGTAGTCGATGATATGACCCCAGAGCAATCGGTCAAGGAGGTTGCTGGCTATCCCGCCGAGAAGGAGAGCGAGCGGGAAAGAAAAGCGCGCAATCCCCTTCCGGCCATGCAGTCCTGAGAGGGCGAGACCTAAGAATAAGAGGAGAGCAAGGAAGGAGAGCGTCGGATCCGTTCCGAAGCCGAAGAGTCCGCCTGAGTTCTTCAGATAATCGCCGCTGCCCAGGAAGATTTTCTTTAAGAGATGGTCAGAAAATAAAACGCCCGCAAAAACCAGAAGGAAGTTTTTCGGACGCCAAGATGTCTTCTTGCTAAAAAGCATGATTTATTCTTTCTCGCACTTGATGCATTCCGTCGCTTCCGGCATGACTTCTAATCTTTCCAGACTGATCACCTGCTTGCAGTTCTGGCAGAAGCCATAGGTGCCTTTCTCGATCCGTTCGAGGGCGGCATCGATTTCCATAAGGCTTTCTTCCATCTCGTGTTCGATCGCCAGGTTGTCGCCATAGGCTGTGACTTCGTCGGCGTTCTCTTCCGGACTGTCACCGATCTGTTCGAAGACGGTCTCATAATCGTTCTTGATGTCCGAGCTCTTTTTGGCGAAGGCCGCGAGCTGTGCCTCGATGCTTGCCTTGCGGGCGATAAGCTTATCCTTGAAATATTCCAATTTTTCCGGAGTCAACGCTTCCATATTTTTGATTTATGACTTAAGTGATTTAGCTGAGGTTATTCTAACATCATCGGTGCGGTGAGACAAGCGTTCCTTTTATCATATCGGTAATCCGGAAGTTCGTGCGCATTGCAAGAAGGACTGTCCTTTTCCGAAATCAAAATATAAGGTCCGATTGGGATGACTGGACCAATGTGAGCAAACGCGTTGCATCTTGGAGTAGCGGGTTTTAACCCGCGCGCATTTAAAAAATACCGGCGCAGACTAAAGTCTGCTACTCCAATCGCCGTTGACTGTCATTCCCGCATTTTTTAAGCGTAGGCTTTATCATGTCATTCTTGCGATGACGGGAATCCATCACTTGTCATTCCGAACCGAGCTGAGGGCGAGTGTGAGAAATTTGTGAATCATTGGGAATGCTCGGGGTATTACTTCATGAAAAATTCGTTCCGAAGCATATCGGCGAGTTCCCAGATCCCTCAGGCGAGTACGCCTTTCGGGATGACAAACTAGAGGGGGTGTACTCTTTGGGGTGGCAGATGTTCATAGGGTTAGCGGGTTTTAATCTGCCGTATTCAAAAGACATTGCCGCTCTGAGCTAGTACCCCACCTAGTATGTGCTCAATCATCGAATAAAAAAAGCACGCCTATCGTTCTAGGGTACTTCAATCTATATATGGATTTGGACAAATGAAAAGAAGGCTCAGAGGTCCTTCTAAATTATATTAATAAAAAGGATGTGGCCTTCATTTTCGGCCACTATAAGGATTAGAGGGAAGAGTTGTGAAATATCTGGAAGTTATGGACTTATAACTTGCAGGTATTTCACAATCTTCCGATAGCCAAGGGTGGAGGCTATTTTCAATAATCAGATTACAATGGTCGTTTGATTTTATTTTTCTACCATTTTTGATGTTCTTTTTTCTTTGCTTTATTTTTTTTATTTTTTATTTTATTTTTTTTGTTTTTTATTTTTTGTTTTTTTAAAATAAGCAAAGCTTTTACATAAAGAGCAATCTAACAGCAGAAAAAGTCTGGATACAAGTTCAGACTTCCGTCCAAACCTTTTCTGGTGTGCGGTAGGCCTGGGTTGTCAATGTGCGGTGGCTTTCTCAACTTCTTACAACCCCATTATAGCATAAAAAAAGAGGTCGGTCAACTATCTCACCTTAAAGTTGGATTTTGCCTATTATAAGGCAAAAA
>CAZDCJ010000004.1:10842-12638 GCA_964503935.1 uncultured Candidatus Saccharibacteria bacterium | reverse complement strand
TGAGCCAAGCCGTGGATGTCCCTGTCGAGCTGGGCGAAGATACCGAACGGATTGATCTTCGTGACCTCGCAGAGGACCTTCTGGCCGACTTTGTATTTCTCGTGGACATTCTTCCAAGGATCGCTTTCCAGCGCCTTGATAGAGAGGGAAATGCGGGCATTATCGATACCGATAATCTTACATTTGACTTTTTGTCCCACGTTAAAGAGCTTGGATGGGTCGTCGATGAGCTTCCAAGCAAGTTCTGAGATGTGGACCAAACCTTCGAGGCTGTCGTTGAACTTGACGAATACACCGAAATCAACTATACCGCTGATTTCTCCTTCGACAACGTTGCCGACTTCGAGCTTGGACACTTTCTCTTTCTCTTCCTCTTCCTTAGTGGCTTTCTCGCTCACGATGAGCTTGCCTTCCTCTTTGTCTAGACCGATGATCTTGATGCGCACATTCGTGCCTACCATCTGCATCAGAAGGGACAAAATCTTGTTCTTGTCGCCGTCAGAAACGCGCGGATAGTGGTCGGAAGTGAGCTGGGATGCGGGCAAAAAGCCCACCATACCGTTGATCTTGATCATAAGACCCCCCTTGTTGGCCTCCAGGACCTTAGTGGTAAGGATTTCTCCTTCCTCCATCTTCTTTTCCAGCTCGTTCCAGATCATGTCCATGCTGGTTTCCTTGAGGGACATCTCCACGAATCCGTCCTCGTTCTCCAAATCCACCACGGTGGCAGAGATGGGGTCGCCGGACTTGAGGTCTTTGAAAGTGCTCAGACTGCCCAAAACTCCTTTACCATAGCCATAAATCGCTCCTGTCCCTACCGGGCCGAGATCGACATAGGTTATGTTGCTCCCGATTTCGATGATAGCTCCTGTCAAGACGTCGCCTTCTTTGGGAAGTTTAGGCGCGTTCTCGTCGCTGAGCAGTTGCTCCATCTCGCTTACGGGGGCCGTTTTAGTGGCATTTACCATGTTAAAAACACTCCTTTCTTTTTGAGATTTTCAGAAACAAAAGCTGACCGATATAAAACCGTCAGTTTTGAAACTGAATTTAATATAAGTATAATCCATGATTTCCATGTTGTCAAAGAGTGGCGGGTGTGCTACAATCTAATTGTAAAAACGGCTAGAAAAAGCTAAAAGCAGCTATTCTGATCTGCTTCACCTAACCAATCCTTAAAGGCAATTTATGAATATCACATGGTACGGACACAGCTGTTTCAAGATCCAGGGGAAGGATGCCACTCTCATAACTGATCCGTTCGGCAAGGAGACGGGGCTCAAGCCGCCGTCGACCAGCGCAGACATCGTGACGATCAGCCATGAACATTCCGATCATAACAATCGCGCAGCCATCAAGGGTGAGCCATTCATCATAGACGGGCCGGGAGAATACGAGGCCAAGAAAGTGGTAATAAGAGGCGTCGAGTCCGTGCATAGCGAGGAGAAGGGGGAGGAGAAGGCATCGAATACCATATTTATCATCATCATGGAGGATATCCGCATCTGCCATCTGGGAGACTTGGGGGAAAAGACCCTGGGGGCGGAGCAGCTGGGCGCGATCGGCGAGGTGGATATCTTATTTATCCCGATCGGCGGGACATATACGATCAATGCCAAAGAAGCCGAGGCAATCATCGCCCAGATCGAGCCGCGGGTCATCATCCCTATGCACTATAAGGTGCCGGGCGTGAAGGGTGCCTTGGAGAAGCTGGATGACGCCAAAACTTTCTGCCAGGATTACAATCTTAACATGAAGGAGGCCGTCTCCAAAGTTTCCTTCAAGAAGAAGGATCTGCC
>CAZDCJ010000004.1:0-10742 GCA_964503935.1 uncultured Candidatus Saccharibacteria bacterium | reverse complement strand
CTGGGAAGAAGGATCCTATCTGGCTTGGCGGATCGTCTTTTGTGCCGAGGTAGAAGGAGATGAGTATATCCAGGAGGTCTTGGTGGGCGCGCAACACGGCGGCATCATCTCTCGGATGGGAATCGATGAGCTTGGGAACATAGCCGGATAGGGATTTGGCTATGTTTTTTAGCTGATCGGATAAAGGCCTCTTGGCCATATCGTCTTTAGCTAAGATGCTGGAAATGCATGCGCGTTTTCGGCGGTTCGGAGTATTCAAAATAATAATTCTATATACTTTATGAAAAACAAGAACGAGAAGAACGAGAAGATTGAGAAGAAGGCGGCGCCGGTGGGAGTGATCGAAGGCAGCAATGTCGGCAAGCTTCAGGATGTGCCAATCATCGAAGAGATGCAGCAATGTTATCTGGATTATGCGATGTCCGTCATCGTGTCGCGGGCACTGCCGGATGTGCGCGACGGCCTCAAACCGGTCCATCGTCGTATCCTATATGCGATGCACGACATGGGGCTCAAGCCTGGAGGAAGATACAAGAAATCGGCGTCAGTGGTCGGAGAAGTGCTCGGTAAATACCATCCGCACGGCGATGCGGCCGTCTACGATTCGATGGTGCGTATGGCGCAGGATTTCTCTATGCGTTATCCCATGGTGAACGGCCAGGGGAACTTCGGTTCGATGGATGGAGACAGCGCGGCGGCCATGCGTTATACCGAAGCGAAGCTCAAGACGATCGCCGAAGAGATGGTCTATGACATCAATAAGGATACAGTCGATTTCATCGATAATTATGACAAGAGCCGTAAAGAGCCGCTGGTATTGCCGGCGCGCGTGCCGCAGCTGCTTCTTAACGGCGCGGTCGGTATCGCGGTCGGTATGGCGACGAATATCCCGACGCACAATCTGGGCGAAGTGGTGGATGCGACTACGCATCTTATCGATCATCCGGATGCTTCTGTCGAGGATCTGGTGCAATTCGTCAAAGGGCCGGACTTCCCTACCGGAGGATACGTCTACAATCAGAAGGAGATCATGCAGGCATATGCTACGGGAAAAGGCAAAATCGATATGCGTGCCAAGGCGGATATCGTGGAAGACAAGAAAGGGAAATTCCAGATCATCGTCACCGAGATGATCTATCAGGTCAACAAAGCCGTCCTTATCGAGAAGATCGCTGACCTGGTGAAGGACAAGAAGATCGAGGGTATACGGGACCTTCGCGACGAATCCAACAAGGAAGGCGTGCGCATTGTGATCGATCTCAAGAATGACGCTTATCCCAAGAAGGTTCTCAACCGGCTCTACAAGCTGACGGATCTCCAGAAGGCTTTCCATTTCAATATGCTGGCACTGGTGGACGGGCTCCAGCCTCGGATCCTCAATCTGAAATCCATCCTGGAATATTATATCGTGCATCGCGTGGAGGTCGTGCGCCGCAAGACCGAATATGATCTCAACCGGGCCAAGGAACGGGCGCACATCCTCGAGGGGCTCTCTAAGGCGCTTGACCATATCGATGCCATAATCCAGACTATCAAGAAGGCGGCGAATAAGGAGAAGGCGCATGAAGAGCTCGTGAAGAAATTCAAGCTGAGCGATGTCCAGGCCACGGCTATCCTCGACATGCGGCTCCAGACCCTTTCCGGATTGGAACGCAAGAAGATAAAAGATGAGCTCGACGAGAAGCATCGTCTCATCAAGGAGCTCGAGAGTATCCTCAAGGACCGCAAGAAGATCATGGGCGTCATCAAGGAAGATCTTCGGGAAATCCGGGAAAAATACTCTGACGAACGACGGACGCGTATCTTCAAGGGGGCGATCGGTGATTTTTCCCAGGAAGACCTGGTGCCGAAGGAAGACGTGGTAGTATCGGTCACCCAGGCCGGCTACATCAAGCGCATGAGCCTCAACGAATACCATGTGCAGCATCGCGGGGGCAAGGGCGTAACGGGAGGAAACGTCAAGGAGGAAGACGTGGTGAAGAGCCTCTTCTTCACCAATACGCACAGCGACCTCCTGTTCTTTACCAATCTGGGCCGCGTCTTTCAGCTCAAGGCTTATGAGATCCCGGCGGCGAGCCGTACGAGTAAGGGGCAGGCGATCGTGAATTTCTTGCAGCTTTCTCAGGATGAAAAGGTGACGGCAGGCGTCTCGCTCGATGACAAGAGCAAGGAAAAGTTCCTTGTAATGGTGACGAGAAATGGTATAATAAAAAAGACAGCAATCGAAGAATTCGCGGCCGTGCGCCGCTCCGGACTCATCGCTATCAGTCTCAAGAAGGATGACCAGTTGATCTGGGTGAAAGCGAGCGCGGGTGAAGACGAAGTCATGGTGATCGCTTCTAACGGGCAGTCCATCCGTTTCCAGGAAAAGGACGTGCGCCCGATGGGCCGCAGCGCATCCGGCGTGACGGCAATCAAGCTCAAAAGCAGCGCGAAGGTAGTAGGTATCGGCATCGTGGCCAAGACCGAAGCGCAGAAGAAATTCATCTTCACCTTGACGGAAAACGGCTTCGGGAAATACAGCGACCTCGGCCTCTATAAGGTACAGAACCGCGGCGGCAGCGGCATCAAGACTGCCGTCCTTACGGCCAAGACCGGCGTGCTGGTGTCGGCTAGCGTGGTAGACGAGGACGATATCAAGACCGATCTCATGATCATCTCCCGCAAAGGGCAGATTATCCGCATTCCTTTCAAGTCGGTGGCCAGATCCGGGCGCGCTACCCAAGGCGTAAGGATCATGCGCCTCGGCGCGGGCGATGCTATCGCTTCAGCGACGACGTTATAAACCTTTATAATTTTCAAAAACAAAAATATGGCAGAGACTGAGAACGTGGTACCGATGGTACCGGCAGGAAGCAAGGGACTGATCAATCAGAACAGGATCATCTCCCAGCTCGGGGTCAAAGATGGCATGACCATAGTTGATTTCGGATGCGGAGCGGGATATTTCACGATTCCCGTCGCGCGTATGATGAATAATACGGGAAAAGTGTACGCGGTCGATGTTCTCACCGCCGCTCTGGAATCGGTGATGAGCCAGGCGAAGCTCTTCGGACTCCTCAATGTCGAGAAAGTTCGGGCGAATGTCGAGGTGCCTGGCGGAACCAAGCTTGAAGACGGCAAGGCCGACATGGTGATTATGGCGAATATCCTTTTTCAGTGCGAGGATCGGGACGGAGTCTTCCAGGAGGCGAAGCGGGTCCTGGCTCCGGGAGGAAGGATCGTGGTGATTGACTGGGTGCCGAACAACGCTGCCTTGGGGCCGAAATATGAGCGCTGTATCTCGGAGGATATGGCCAAGACGATCGCTCTCAAGAACGGACTCAAAGTCGTCGAGAAAGTCCGGGCGGGTATGACGCATTACGGTTTCGTCCTGCAATCGGTCTAAGAAGGCATCCGGCTTAATCAGATAACATCTTAAACATGAATCAAAGGAGAAAGGCCATGATTATCGTCATAATCGTAATCCTGACCGGATTCATCTGGACTTATTTCCATTGCACGCCCTTTTCTTCCTGTCCTTGGTCGAAAGTCCCGGAGAGTGCAGGGGACAAGAAGGTTACCTTGACGTTCTATGGCGCCCGCGACACGGAAGACGATTGGAGCGAGGTCATAGATCGATTCCAGGAACACGAGCTTCAGCAGCGCGGAGTGAAGGTATACATAGAATATAAGCAGCTTGACCAGTACAATTACGAGGATCTCATCTATGACAGTCTCGTAAATAAGAAAGGCCCGAATATCTTCATGATGTTCAACAGCTGGCTTCCTAAATATCGGGCGCGCATCGAGCCCATGCCTTCCACGATCATGACCATGGACCAATTTGAAGAGAATTTCGTGCCGGTCACCAGGGGTGACCTTACAGAAGGCGGCAAGATATACTCCCTGCCTCTTTATGTAGATACTCCCGCTTTGCTCTACAATAAGACCATGTTCTATAACGCCGGCATCGTGCGGCCGCCGGAAAATTGGAATGAGTTCGTGGATGACGTGGAAATCCTTACCCAGCTCGATAACAATGGGAAGATAATCCGGAGAGGTGCGGCTCTCGGGGGGTCCAAATATACGAATCGCGCCCAGGATATCGTAATGCTGCTCGTCATGCAGAACAATACTTTCTCGGACGATGCGAGAGGCAATCTGGTATCTTTCCAGACGGATGAAGCGATGCGGGCCGTGAAGCTCTATACCGGATTCGCGGACAAAGCCAACCGGTACTACACTTGGGACTATAGCAGCCAGATCTACTCTATCGATGCCTTCATTGAGGGCAGGGCTGCTATGAGTATCAATTATTCATATGAGCTGGATAATGTAGACTCCAAGACCCAGGGCGCGCTTGACTACGGGGTGGCGACGGTACCGCAGAAATATAAGGACAACAAGGTCAATTACGCCAATTACTGGTCACCGGTCGTAGCTAAAGGCGCGACTTGTATCAAGGAGAAAGGAATAACGGCGACCTGCGCAGAGCTTTCTTGGGACTTCATAAGCTTTGCGGCGCAGCCGGACAACGCCCGCCTGTATCTTCAGGAGACTAACCGTCCGGCAGCCCAGGTATCGATCATCGAAGAGCAGATGGGCGAGGTGGGAAGCAAGCTGGCGCCTTTCGCAGAGCAGGCGCTCACCGCCAAGAGCTGGGAAAATGCCAACAACAAGAAGACGGACGAAGTACTCGTGGATATGATCGAGTCCATCATAACTACCGATAAGACAAGCAAGAAGACGGTGGAAAAGGCGATGAGTCTGGCGGTAGACAAAGTCAAGGAATTGGAATAAGAATCCGGAGAATAAAAAAAACAGAGTCGAAAGACTCTGTTTTTTATATCGTTTTTGATGTGCGGGAGCAGGTTTAAACCTGTTCCCGCACAGGAGCTTCAGATTTCTGCAAACACTACTACATAATTGTGTCCGTATACTTTGGCGCACTTAGGGCAGGTGGTGTAATAGAAATAATATCTCTGGGCGTGTTTTCCCTGACTGGCGAGATAAGAGTCCATCTCCTTGATCCACTTCGGTACGTGATTGAAAGGTCCGTCGAAGACCTTGGCCATGAAGGTCCCGGAGAGCTTCACGTTCTCAAGGCCGGGCACTTCGCGCGTGACATGGATATAGTGCTCGCATTTCCAGGGCGAAGGGTCGTAAGCCAGCCAGAGAAAGTCGGCATCGGACGGCTTGGCGCCTGCGGCCTCGATCGCAGCCCAGGACTTGTTCATCATCTTGCCGATGGTGCCGGGGAGCGGCATGTGGAAGATCTGCGGCGTAGTTTTTTTCACGAACAGTTTCTCACTGAACACAGTGGTCTTGCCGTCCCATACGGCTGGGTTGAAGATGGGGCAGTATCCGGTGGGTTGCACGGTATCCATTTTGATCCAGTTAATTATTTATAAGGCTTCTGACAGACGAAGATAAAACTGCTGGGAACTTTGCTGGCTTTTCAGATGAAATAGTTCCTTTTCGGATCCTCGCTCCCTCGCCAAGACAATTTAGTATCGAATAAACCCGAGTGCCTAAAAATATGAAAGAAAACAAAATTTCTATAACAATAAATCTTCCAGCTTCTAAGGTTCTCGCCTTTACAATCGATCCTGCCAATACGCCAAGATGGATCAACAGTATTCAGAAAGAAGAGGTTAATGAGTGGCCGGTCAAGATTGGAAGTATCTACAGAAATGTTGATGCCAATGGCAAATGGACTGAATATATTCTTGTAACATTTGAGAAAAATCATATTTTTGAACTTGTATCTAAAGAAGGAGGATATCATGTCCGATACACTTATACATCCATTACAGATCAAATCTCTTTTCTGGAATACTTTGAACGAGTTGATAATGGCGAGTTGGTAGATCCTTTTTCGCAAGACATACTGAATAATTTAAAAACGGTAATGGAATATACGGAAGACTAGCAGCAGACCTCGTCCGAGTACCTCGAAATCTCTTCTATCCGAACCCCCGAATGGCCTTATACTGATTGTATCTTATGGGTACTTAACCCGATTACACCGCCATCGATCTGTGTATCCCATAAAGTGGATAACTTCGGAGGTGTATGTGTTGTTTTTAAAGAGATAATGTGATTCTTTTAAAGAATAAAAATTATCATGAAAATATTTACTGTTTACGGACGATTGGATTTAATGAGGAAACCGAAATGGTTTGACGCTTTTCGCGCCAAATATGGAACGATACTTGAATACCATGTAACGCTCAAACAATCGTGTTTTATTGAGGAGTCACAGATTCCGGACATCAAGGAAAAATTGAATCATATCTTCGGAAACTTCACCGTGCCGGAACACAAAATCGATATGATTTTCGACAGGCTGTATTCAGAGAAAGATGCGATAATGGTCCAGACGAAAGAAACCGGCCCAATAATGGATCTACAGAAACAGATAAGAACTGCTCTGAAAGATTATGACTGGTATGTAGCACCAGAACTTAAAACTTATGAATACAATTTTCATCCGCACGTTTCAATCGTTACAGATCTGACGCAGGAACAGTACAGAGAGGCCAACAAGGAACTGAAACCCGATTATCGCTGCGAAGGAGTGATTGAAGAAATCGTTTTGGTGGTTGCGGAACAAGCTAGGAAACCGGTAGATTTCAAAAACCAGGTGGTTTACCATTTATAAAAATTTTGATAAGGATGTACTGGTCACTGTAAACGATTAAGTTCTAGCCACTGAATTTTCGAAACTTTCCAGTCCGCTGGTTTTTGCTCAAAATAGTTTCGAACTTTGTCAAATAGATATTATCAAACAATTTAGGTTGAATAGCCTTAATGAGTAGTTCTTTGCTTGGTTTTATTAATAATAGAACACTACTTTAATAAAAAAACGTTTAAATATTCTTTATCCTATATTGCTCTTTTAGTATATAAAATAATAATTTCATATGTCTAAAAATAATAAACTGCATTTTATTTTAACGGGTGGCACCATCGACTCTTATTACGATACGATAAAAGATACGGCTATGCCGAATGAGCATTCGGTCGTGCCAAAATTTATTAGCATTCTAAAATTATATGAAAAATGCGAATTTACGGAAGTGTGTATGCAAGATAGTCGAGAATTGAACGAACGAGATAGAAGAAATATTCTTAAAGTGGTAGCTAATAGCAAATCCAAAAGGATAATCATAACTCATGGAACTTATACGCTACCAGACACTGCCAGATATTTACAGATAAAACTCAAGAATCATGGGAAGACAATTATTTTTGTTTGTTCAATGATTCCTCTGGATGGTTTCATGCCAACAGACGCAGGTTTCAATATTGGACATGCGGTTGCCAAGTCTCAGGAGCTGAAAGAAGGAATTTATATATGTATGAATGGCAGAATTTTTATTCCAGATGAAGTTATTAAGATTTTATCTGAAGGCAAATTTGGATCTATATATACAAAATGACATAACATGTTATTTCCATCACCCGAATCCTGACCAAGTACCTCAGAATTTCTTTTAGCCAAATTGTCCAAAATTTTTATATTGATTGTAAGTTAAGGGTACTTAACTCGATTATATCGCCCAAGAAAAAGCTGTACCCGTGTATGGTTTTTTAGATAAATTATTCGTCCAGGTAAAGGATTGAAAATTTTATTTCTAGATGAGCAGATCCACTCTTCTCCTTATAAAAATAACCTCGAGGTTATCGAGATTATTTTTTATTATCTTCAAACAAGAACAAATCTTCTACTCTCACCTTCAAAAGACTTGCGAGCCGGATTGCTAGTTCCAATGTCGGACTATATTTATTATTTTCAATGGCGTTTATGGTCTGTCTGCTAACATTCAGTTCGACAGCCAAGTCTTCCTGTCTGTATCCTTTTATTTTTCTAAACTCTTTAATCCTGTTTTTCATCCTCCCCCTCCATCTTGCTCTTTAGCGCTATCTTAGTTATTGCGACAACAAGATTTTCAGTTATCAATAAGAAAAACGGCCACCCCAATCTTGATGTCTGCACATAATCACATATTACCCATACCAATAAAAAAATAATCATGTAAGCCCAGGCGATCCTGGTACTTTGCATATTGATATACATTTCCATTTCATCCATCTTTTTCATAAGATTGAAGTTAGTCTTAAAATGTAAAATACTTTTTACATTTATAATCTAATTCATTTCAATAAATATGTCAAACTGTTTCTAGCTACTTAATTAATTATTTATGTACCATAAATAAAAACATATAATATTAATATTTATATTTAGATCTTTACCTGAGTACTTCAAAAACTATTCTAGTCAAACTGCCTAAAAAGCCTTATACTGATTGTAAGTTACGGGTACTTAACCCGATTATATCGCCGCGTGTTCGTGATATCCTATAATGTCAAATCCGGCTTTACGGAGGAACTGGAACCAGGATGCAGTCTTGCGATAAGTGAAATACGCTCGGGCACCTTCTTTTCTCCAGTTCTCAAAGACAAGCGGACTTTCATCGTGATAGGAGTGCTGGACAAAGAAGCGGCCACTTGTGTCGTCGTACTGGACGTCGGTGAAGAAAGTGTGGTCCCAGCTCCAAGCGAAGATACCTCCTGGCTTGAGATAGCCATATATGTTGGAGAAGGTTTCTTCCGGAGAGACGGTCCAGCCGATCGCATATACGGAGACGACACAGTCGACCGCTCCGATATCCAGCTTGTCCTCCATCTTGCCTTCGAAAAAGACGATGTTGTTGTCTGTGGTCCAGGGGGCGTTGAAACGGCGCGCTTCTTCAAGCTGGTGCCGAGAGAGATCGAGTCCATACACTTTTTTCGCGCCATTCTGGACGAGGTACGCGATCGATCTGCCGCTTCCGCAACCGACATCCAAAAAGGTCTTGTCTTTGATTTTGCCTAAGAGGTATAAATCTTCTCCTATGCCAAAAGGCCCCCATTCGGGGAGTGAAGCCGCGTCGGTAAACAGGTCGCAGACTTTGTCCCAGGCCTTGCGATTGTCCTTGATAGCTTCAATAGACTTATCTTCCATAAATATAGCTGGTAAATTATTATCTTTGCATCGCCCTTTTTCTTAGATTTTCCGGCATCTTCTCGATGGCATAACGGAGCGCGGTGCGGGGCATGATGGTTTTGTTCTTCATCACATAATCGAATACTTCCTTCTCGTGTCTCCGGCTCGCTTCCTTCAGCATCCAGCCGTAGCCTTTTTGCACCAAGTCGTCCTGGTCGAGAAGGAGCGCGTCGGCGATTTCGAAAACATCAGTAAGGAACATCCCCTTTCGCGCCGGCAGGATCAGCGTGACGGCCGCGGCGCGGCGCATCCATCGGTTCGAGGACGTGGTCCACTTCTTGAGCTTAGGCAGGTATTCCGGATACATCTGGATGAACGTCCCGACGGCGTGGTTGCAGAGGGTGTCGCATTTGGCCCAGTTGTCGATATATTCCTCTAGCCATCTTTCGAATATCTTGAAATCTCCCGGCTGGAAATCCTTATGCATATTGTCCGCCCAGGCGGCTGCGATCCAGGCTTCTTCATTGTAGCCGGAATGGAAGAGCTCTTCGCAGATGGCGAAGATTGTTTCCTTGTTCTCCCCTTTTATCTTTTGGAAGCATTCTTTGCTGATACGGGTCACGACGGAAGCCTTGTGCCCGTAGCATTGGATGTCTTCTTTGAAGAAACGCTGCGCGCTCGTCTTGGTCTTCTCGTCGATGTTGGCCTTGAGCTCTTTGCGGATTTCGGAGATGATCTTTTGCATAGATGAAGGGTGAATGATATCAATCCAATTATTACACTATCGGCCTTTGGAAGTCAAAAACAGATATGCGTGGATTTCGAAATTATCTTAATCAAATCTGAGAAAATATTTTTTTGGGATAAGACCTTCCTTTTGTCATCCTGAGCGGAGCGTTAGCGGAGTCGAAGGATCCCTTCACTACAAAAATGCGATATATCATCGTTTGATCGTAATGTAGGGATTCCTCGACAGGCTCGGAATGACAAAATCTGCGGTCTCAATAGTAAGAAATAATATTTGAGTGGATTGCATAATAAATTCGAGATTTTTACGTCGGAAGTATCTGGACGAAACAAAACATTATGAGCGAAGGAAATAATATTTTTCGCAAAATAAATACCCCCTTCTCTGAGGGGGGGGTATTTGTACCAATCGTTTTCGCTTTACTACTCGCTTCCGGCCGTGCCGGTTGAAGCTCGCAGAGCGAAGGCTGGTGGGCCATCCTGGACTCGAACCAGGGACATCGACCTTATAAGGATCGCGCTCTAACCGACTGAGCTAATGGCCCGGAGTGTCTTTACAACAACCCCATTCTATTAGAAAATGAGCGATTGGTCAAGCAAAAAGAACGTGGATTGCGAAATTAACCTAATCAATCCGACAAGCCTTATCTCATGGAGCGAATCCCACTGTTTGTCATTCTGAGCGTAGCGGAGCGAAGTTGAAGAATCCCTTCATTACTGCTCCTATTGCCTGTTATCGTATAATTTTATACTAGGAGAGGGGTTCCTCGACACGCCCTATGGGCGGCTCGGAATGACAGAAGATAATTCGAAAAGTATCAATTTACTGCCAGTTTTCTCATGTAATATAAAAAATGCTTTCCGAAGCGTTTTTCTCTTTTCGAATGTGCCGGCTATCACTCGCACACTACGCTCCATTCTCCGCCCAAGGGGTCGATGAAGCCCCAGGCCGAAAGGACGAAGTCTATGATGAGCCAGGCTACGAATACTACCAGATAGCCTTTGACGACATTCATGG
>CAZDCJ010000003.1:16977-49614 GCA_964503935.1 uncultured Candidatus Saccharibacteria bacterium | reverse complement strand
CGAAGCGTAAGAGCCGTCGCCGGAGCCGTTGGTGACGGTAAGGGCATATTTAGTAGTAGTGGCGCTCCCCCCGTCAGTGTACACTCCTGCTTTGATCGTAAAGGAATCGCCATAAGCGGTGAAAGAGTAAGGCGTATTGAGGGCGAAATTTCCGGAAGAAACCACCTGCTTGAATCCGTCATTACGATCGACGTCGCCCAACCCCTCGCTCCTGAGTTCGGAATCGCGTAGCGAGATCAATTTGTTAAGAAAGGTAGTCTCGTTCACGCCAGTGCCGGGAGTGCCGCCCAAAGAGTTCTTGGCCTTATTGATGATACTCTGGGCCCCGTCCGATCCTTGACGTACGGACATATCGTAAATGAAAGCCAGGGTAAGATTATATTGCGCGCCTATAGCCTGGGTCATCTCTACTGCCGGATCCCAATATAGCTCGTCCAGCATATCCATCTGCGCCTGCCGGAAAAGCGGATCGGTATTGCCTTCGACTGCTGCGATAAATCCGGAGAGTCCGGTAGTGCTAGGATTTCCGTCTCCGCCGGCGGAGTTGTGCGGCCCGTCATCGATCGCATCGAGTGCCGGGATATATTTGGCCAGATTGTTATTGGGATTGAGTCCGGTATAGTGCTTAATCAGCTCATTCCCGTCATAAGTCCCAGTGCAAAAACCGATGGCGCCAAAAGTGATGCCACGGCCATCGCCGATATTTTCCGCATAGTTGAACTGCAACTGGGTGGTACTGTTCTCCAGCGTAGCCGTCATCTGGAGAGCGGCGTTCTTGGCGGCGCTTTCCGATATGGCCGCCTGGGCCACTCCGGCAAAGCCGAGACCCATGATAGTACCTGACAAGACAACCATAAGAATAGACAACGATCTTGTTTTTCTCATTTTTCTTAAAAGATGGATTATGACGCTTACCGGCCAGACAAGATCCGTTCCGACAACCACGGAAAAACATATCCGGCTCAGACTTCGCATACCCCAATCTTACACCTTTTTCCTTCGTCTTACCAATAGCAGTCCTTCTCCTTTTCCCAAGAGCGCTTTTGCGCCCGGAACCTCTCTTCTCGCCAAGAGTAAAAAAGGCTATACTGAAGGAGTAAATAACGATTAATCCTATATATATGACATTAACCACCCCCCAGGAGCAGAATGAGGACCAGAATCTGGACCTTACGCTGCGACCGAAATCGCTCCGAGATTTCACCGGACAGGACAAGATCAAAGGTAATCTCTCTATTTCCATCGAAGCCGCCAAGAAGCGCGGCGAGCCCATCGAACATATCCTCTTCCACGGCCCGAGCGGCTTGGGCAAGACCACGCTCTCTTATCTCATCGCGGAAGAGATGGGCAAGAACATCCGCGTCACCAGCGGCCCGACCATCGAGAAAGTGGGGGATTTGGGCGCAATCCTGACCAATCTGGAAGACGGCGACATCCTCTTCATCGATGAGATCCACCGCCTCAATAAATTAATCGAAGAGGTGCTTTATCCCGCCATGGAAGACTACGCCCTGGACATCATCGTAGGCAAAGGACCGTCGGCGCGGACCATCCGCCTCGATCTGCCGAAGTTTACCCTGATCGGCGCCACCACCCGGGTAGACCTCATCTCTTCCCCGCTCCTCAACCGCTTCGGCATCACCCATCACCTCGATTATTACAAGAACGAGGAGATCCGCGACATCATCCTGCGCTCCAGCCGCGTCTTAGGGATAGAGATCGAGCCGATTGCCGCCGAAAGGATCGCCCAGAGCTCCCGCCAGACGCCGCGCATCAGCAACCGCCTGCTCCGGCGCGTGCGCGATTTCGCCGAAGTGTGCGGCAGCGGGATCATAGACAAAAAAGCGGTGGAAGAGACCTTCCAACGCCTGGAAATCGACAATTACGGGCTGGATCCCACCGACCGCAAGATCCTCGAGACTATCATCCATAAATTCGACAATAATCCCGTAGGGCTCTCCACGCTCGCCGCAAGCCTTGCAGAAAGCCGCGACACCATCGAGAGCATCTACGAGCCGTATCTCCTCCAGCTGGGCTTCCTTATCCGCACCCCGCGCGGGCGGCGCGCCACTCGGCAAGCCTATGAGCATCTGGGAATCCGATATCCGGGAGAACCCACCCTCCTTTAGCCGCTTGTCCCATCGGGCCGGCTCCTTAAACCTAACCTCACTCAAGATGAACCTGACTTTGATTTTCGCCTCAATCTTCGTCCTGATAGCCTTGGGAACTTATCTCCTCTTCGCTTTCATTGTCATCTTCCACATCAAGAAGTATGGGATGGACAAAGGCATCAACAGGCGGACACTCTTGGTATTCTGCGCCGGACTTATCGCCATCTCCTTCATGATAGTAGGAAAATTCACCGCCATAGACTGGGACCAGGCGGATACGGTCGATCCCTGGACAGATTCCGATATTAATTTCTTTCACATAGACTATGACCGAAGATAAAGCATCGCCGACACCGTCGATAGACTACGACTTTCCCGGAAAGAGAGAAGGTGAGGAAGTGAAATTCGTCCTCCGGAGGCATCCCGTCACGCTGGTTCCTATCCTCCTCATTTCCTGCTTCATGGTCGTCCTGCCGCTTGCGGCCTACTCGCTTTTCATCATCCCGACTTTCCCGTTCCTCGCCCGCGAGCCTTACCGCGATTTCTATTTCCTACTGACCACCATCTATTATGGATTCCTCTGGATCATCCTCTTCATCGAATGGCTCGACTACTACCTTGATGTCTGGATCATCACGAACCAGCGGATCCTCGATATCCAGCAGAAGAATCTCTTCCACCGCGTCGCTTCGGAAATCGACCTCAAGAGAGTGCAAGACATCAGCAGCACCGTGGAGGGGCCGCTCCAAACTTTCTTCCAGTATGGCGACATCCAGATCCAGACGGCCTCGGAAAACAACCTCATCAACCCCAGGCAGATTCCCCACCCCGTAACCGTACGGCGGGAGATCATGGAGCTCTGCAAGGCGGCCCAAGAAGAATCCGGATGGGGGTTGCACGCGTAGAGCCACGTTTCCATCGCGAAAAAACCAGCCCCGAGAGGCTGGTTTTCATATCCCCGAGATCTTACCTGATCTCGATATATCTTTCGTTGCTACGATACTGTTTGTTCTTGTCCGTGACCAGCACCGCGTAGAGCCGGTATCTCCCGGAAATGAAATAACGCTTGTCTTCTTCCCAGGTAAGCTGATAGGTGCTGCCGCTGCTATCGGTCGCCGAGCCGATCTTAGTGACGGCGCCGGGCTTCTGCACCAGCTCCATGTCGGAATCATAGACACTGTCCAGCTGATAATAGAAATCCACCCGCTTTATCTCGCTCTCATCCATAGAGACCGCGGCCGCGAGCGTAAGCGGGAAATCGTCCGAACCGATGGGCTTGAGATAGACGGAGTTATCGCCGTCCTCCCCGCTTGTCCCACTGCGGATGATGATCGTGACGCTCTTTTCCGAGACGCTGTCGATCTCATCATACGCCTTCACCTTCACATCATGCTCGCCATCCTCGATGTCCCCGTTGATCCGGAAAGTTCCCTGATAAGGAGACTCGGTATCTATCTTGAGAAGGTTGTCGTCGAGATAGAATTCGACCTGCCTCACGCCGCGCTCGGCATAAACATGGGCCTCGATCTCTATCTTGCCGTCCTTGATGATCTGGTTCTCCCGAGGGCTGGCTATCTCTACACTCGGCGCATATTCGTCACTCCGGAGCTCGCACACTTCAGTGGGAACATCCTGATTGACGCCCTCCATGTTCTGCCCCGCCCAAGCCAGGACCCCGCCCTCCCAGCGTGAGAACTGCGGATCATCCTGAGGCGATTTCGGATAGTCTCCCTGCGGATTATCCTTATTTACATAATATAAGATGGTATGGACTTCGGTGTAAGTGCGTTCTTCTCTCTGATTTTCGGGCGTGTCACCATCTGCCAGCTTATTGCCGCAAGCCCTGTCGATAGTCACGGTCACTTCATTGGTCGCGCTGCCGTTCAGGACTGCCTTGCTGGTAGTGATAGGATCCGGCGCCGTGAACTGCTCCACGGGCTTATCGGCAAGGACGCGGGTCAGGAAATCGTTCCAGATAGGAGTCGCCGCGCTAACGCCGCCGCCGCTGGTCATCACCTCGCCGCTGTTGTTCCCCGCCCAGACGCCGACCGAGATACCCGGAGTGTAGCCCACCGTCCAAGCGTCCTTGTAATCGCTGGTGGTTCCGGTCTTGGCCGCCACTGGCCTATCCTTGAAATAAAGCTTGCTATTACTTCCGAATGTCGGCGTACGCGCCGCGTTATCCGCAAGGATGCTGGTGATGTTGCGCGCCACTTGCGCATCCAGGACCTGCTCGGATTTCTGAGTGTATTCCTGGAGCACCTTGCCTTCGGAATCTTCCACTTTCAAGATGCCTGTCGCCGCGTTCTTACTACCGTCATTGGCGAAGACGCCGTAAGCTCCGGTCATGTCGAGAAGCCGCACACCCCCCGTACCCAGCACGAGCGAGAGCCCGTAATTGCCTTCATCGAGCGTGGTAATACCCATGTCGGTCGCAGTGGCTACACTCTGATTGATGCCGGCAAGATAGAGCGCCTTGACCGCCGGGATGTTGAGCGATCGGGCAAGCGCGCCGCGGATGGTCACCGGACCGTTATATTGGAGATTGTAGTTCTTGGGTTCGTAGTCCTTCCCGCTGCCGTCCGGACCGAAATTGGTCGGCACGTCGAAGATGATCGTGTTCGGCGTATAGCCTTTCTCGAAAGCGGTCGCATACACGAAAGGCTTGAAAGAAGAACCCGGCTGGCGCTCCGCCACCGCCACGTTGAAATTGCCGTCGTTCTCCAGATCGAAATAGTCTTTGCTGCCCACCATGGCCAGGATCTGCCCGGTCCGAGGATCGGTCGCGACCAGCGCGGCGTTGGTAGCATTATAGTGCGCCATGTTATATTCCACGCCCTTCTTTACCGCATCCTCAGCGACGAGCTGCATATCGTAATCGAGAGTCGTAGTCACCCGAAGGCCGCCCTTCTCCACTGTTTCCACTCCGTATTCTTCCACCAATTGGTCTTTGATATACATCACGAAATGCGGCGCCTCGATTTCCGAGACGAAAGGCTTGAGACGCGCGAAGACGTCGGCGTCCTTCGCTTCCTGCGCCTGCGACTCGTCGATACAGCCGTCTTCCTTCATCTCATCGACGATATATTCCCGCCGGATTTCCAGCGCGTCCGGATGCGAACCGTAAGGGAAATAGTAAGTAGTCGCCTGCGGAATGGCCGCCAGCATCGCCGCTTCCGCGATATCCAGTTCCTTCGCGCTCTTGCCGAAATAGGTCTGAGCTGCCGTCTCGATGCCATAGATGTTGGAGCCATACGGAATCTGGTTGAGATACATCTCCAGGATCTCTTTCTTGCTGAACTTCTGCTCCGTCCCCAGCGCGAGGATGATCTCTTTGATCTTGCGGGTATAGGTCTTCTCCGAAGAGAGCATGGAATTCTTCACGAGCTGCTGAGTGATGGTCGATCCGCCCTGCGCCTTCTCTCCGCTGATAAGATCCTTATAAACGGAACGAAGGATGCCTTTGGGATCGATGCCGAAATGCGTATAGAACTTCTTGTCTTCAACGGCGATAGTGGCATTGATGACATTCGGAGATACATTCTCCAGATTCGTCATGGTGCGCTTCTCATCTCCGTGGATCTCATAAAGGAGATTCTGCCCGGTACGGTCAAATATCTGCGTAGACTGCGCCACGCTCCGGTCCGCTATCTTGTCCGGATTAGGGATGTCTTTCGAGAAATAGATGAATGCCGCCGCGACGAAGAAGAAGCCAAAGATGCCCATGACCACGACGGCCTTGCCCAAGCGGCGAAGAAACCTCTTACGCTTCGTCTTCTTGTCTCTGACTGAAAGACTATGCCCGTCTTTCCTATGCCATATAGCGAATATCGACAAAAAAGCCCCGACAACGCCGGCAAGAACGGCAAAAAGACCCCGTTTCTTCTTATTCTTGGAAGACTTGCTTCGGGGACTATCCGTAAGTATGCTCAAGGCCGCAGCCCCGCTTCGGGGTGTCGGACTTGCCGCAGCACCGGAGCCCGCCCTATATTTTTTCCTTACTGCCATTTTGTGTGTATTAATGATATACGAACCGATATTTTACATCGGATAGGGGTTTCGGTCAATATTTTCATTATAGTATACTTTGGAATTTTTTAGAAATTTTGAGACGCTCGTGCCCAGGATGGCTTATCGGATATCAGTTATGGGAATCTTGCTTGCGGCAAAGCAAAGTTATGCTAGACTTAACTCAAACTACTAAAACCGTTAAATACCAATCCTATGGGAGAAATCAGTACCGATCCGAAGAAGATCAAGCATCTCCTCACGCATAACGTGGAGGAGCTCATCGTAAAGGAAAGCTTGGAAGAGAAGCTCAAGAGCGGCAAGAAACTGCGCATCAAGCTCGGTGCCGATCCGTCACGGCCGGACCTCCACCTCGGCCATTCCATCGCGATCAGGAAACTAAGGGAGTTCCAGGAACTGGGGCACCAGGTAGTGTTCATCATCGGCGACTATACCGGCATGATCGGCGACCCGTCCGGAAAGTCCAAAACCCGTCCGGCTCTCTCAAAAGAACAGGTCCGAGAAAATGCCGCAAGCTATATGGATCAGGTGGGCAGGATATTAGATATCAAGAGAGCCGAGATACATTACAACAGCGAATGGTTTTCAAAAATGGATTTTGAAGGCGTGCTCAAACTCACCAGTCACTTCACCGTGGCACGCATACTGGAACGCGACGAATTTACCAAGCGTATGCAGTCCGGTACCGACATCACGGTCACCGAAATGCTCTATCCGATGATGCAGGCCTATGATTCCATAATGACGGAGGCGGATATCGAGATCGGCGGCACCGACCAGAAGTTCAATCTCCTCGCCGGACGTGAATTGCAGAAGAAGATGGGCAAGGAGCCGCAGGACGTCCTCACCTGCCCGCTCCTCGTGGGGCTCGACGGAGCAAACAAGATGAGCAAGAGCCTCGACAACTACATCGGAATCATCGAAGAAGCGGACTCGATGTTCGGCAAGCTCATGTCCATCTCGGACGAGATGATTCCCTACTATTTCAAGCTACTCACCGACAAGACAGAAGAAGGGATGACGGAGATAAAGAAGGCGCTCGAAGACAAAGAGAAGAACCCCCGCGACCTCAAGGTGCGGCTCGCCAAGGAAGTGATCTCCATCTACAGGACACAAGCAGAGGCCGAGGCAGCCGAAGAAGAATTCAACCATGTCTTCCGCGAAAAGCAGAAGCCTACCGAGATGCCGGAAGTGAAGTTGGGAGCGAAGGAATATCCTATTCTCGACCTGCTTACCGCCGCCGGCCTCATCGCTTCCAAAGGAGAAGGGCGGAGGCTCATCGAGCAGGGCGGGGTACGGATCGACGACGAAGCGCAATCGGACGCGCTGAAAATCATCACTGTCCATGACGACATGGTCATCCAGGTGGGCAAGAGAAGATTCGTAAAAATCATCGCCTGACTTCCTATATAGTGGAGCAGCAGACTTTAGTCTGCGCTGTTATCCCATGCCGTAGGATTCTAAATGCGCACGGAATAAATTTCGCTACTCCCAATACAAGACTGTTTTAACAGATGAAGCGAAGGTCTGTCTAGTGCGTTTCTGAATCACACCCGAGAGGGTGTGCGGATGCGGAAAAGGCGTAGTAAGAAAAGATATCTCTTGGTGCTTATGGTTCACGCCCTTTCGGGGGTGGTACCAAAACCCGAAGCTAATGCCGATAGGCTTTGTTTATAATAAAGGCAGGACCGTCCAGTCCTGTCTTTTTATTGACTTATCAGACAGGAATGCTAATATCTTATTGTTTCCAGCCATTTAAGAAACAGGATTGGCAAAAGAACGGATGGAAAATAAAAGGAGGAGGCGTGATCCAAAGAGAGGCCGCCCGATGAAGAGCAGGGCGTCCCAAGGATGCTCGCTGACATTTGCCGGAATCCGAGAGCGGCCGAGTCATACCGAAAAAACAGTTGAAATCCGAAAAGCCCCCGCCTGTGTGAGGAAAAAGAAAGCGGGCAACGCAAACGAGGAAACGGTTTCTCCGCGAATGACATTCAGACAAACAAAGGGCAAAAAGGGGTCAGAAAGAAAATAGAGAGGAGCCCGAGGGGATTTGACTCATCTCTATTTTCCCCAAGCAAATCCGCAAAAGCGGCTTTTATTTTGTTTGCGAAGCCCAAAGCTCGTCTCAAGGCAAATATCAAAATTACTCCAAAAGTAATGATTCCTGCATCAGAACCTTTTTTCTGTCATCCTGAACTTGTTTCAGGATCTTCGATATAGGTGGTTAAAATCATATTACGCAGACCATGCGTAATATGACGAGGATGCTGAAACGAGTTCAGCATGACAATGCTTAACTATCCCGCCCTAAATCGCAGAACTTGTCAGGTTCTATGCCACGGAATAAACAAGAGAAGGAAATTTTCAAGTATTTCGTTAAAATTCCATGGATATTGATAAAGTTTATCCTTGCGGTAAGCTTGCTCCAGCGTTTGGGAATCTAAGTCTTCAGCCAGGGAGGCTTCGGGCCGTAGAACTGACTTTCGGTATCACCATAGAGACGGAAGTTCGCTGACCTTAGTACCAAACGCGGGTTCGCAAAGTGAAGAACCAGGGCTTTCCACGATTTTAAAGATTTCAAGCAATGCGGGAAGTTGGGAACGTTGGACGCGTGGAACAAGAGTCACTGAGGTAAGTATGTGCCAAAACCAAGGAACTCTGAGGTAGCGAACCCTCCGGAAGGTCAAATTCCTAGAGGGGTAACTAAAAGAAAAACTGGGAAATCGTATAGCCGAATACGCCATGCGTGAAGGCGCAAACGAGTTAAGATTTCACATGAGACAACATCTAGAGTAGTAAGCCCGAAGGAGTTCTGCTGTCGAAGCTGGATTCTGGAGGGCTAAAGCAGCAATAGGAATAGGAAGGGGAAATTTCTCGGCGCGAGAAACTGAGCCGGGATAGTACAGTGGTCCGGCAAACACAAACAGCCGGAAAACAAAGGCAAACAACCAGTAGGCAAGCAGCGAAGGCAGAAGAGAAAGAAAGATTTTCGATGCTTACCCAAATCAACTCAAACAAGGACTTAGAAATAAGAACCTTTTTGTTTTGCCCGAATTCGATCGGATTTATTCCAACTACTAGATGCCATTCCTGCACCCCTCCTGGGCATAGACTCCGGCGGGAATCCAGAGTCTTGGCAAAATTTACTTTCTCAGATATCAACACCTTATAAATCTTTAAGAGCCTTCCTTTTGTCATCCTGGTAAGGATCCCTTCATTAGGAGAAAACGTAAATTATGAAGATTTGGCGTAAGAGAGGGATTCCTCGCGGAGTTTATGCTTGGCTGTGCCAAGTGCTCGAAATGACAGCTGCTGTGCACATCCCCCTCTCGGAAGGGGTGTCACTGGAAGTGACGGGGTGTGTTTGTAGGAATACAATATCTTGTGTTCCTAAGAATTTTCTAGATTCCCGCCAGGGTCTATCCCCGACCTGATCCAGGGAGGGCGGCCATCCCCGTCCTATGATCCATATAGTTTCTTCCTGGCGTCTTATCCGCATGGTATCGGGATTCTTCGGCTCTGCCTCAGAATGACAGTCGCTATCCATATTCCTTCTATGAAAGGATCTCGCCAATGATTTAAATACGGCAGATCCGCTGCTCCTCAAAATACAAAATCCCGCATCTACTTATCTGTCACTCTTTACAAAAATTATCGGCCATGATTAACTGGTTCCAACGCCCGAGGTTTACGGACCATATAGGGGCATAAAAAATTAGCAGCACGACCGGAGCGGGGGGGGCGAATGGCTTTCGATGGCAGAAGCGGGGCAAGGTAATCCGTAATCTGCCAGGCGAAAAAGACAGGAGGGAATAGTCATGACTTACGCCTATAATATTTCCTCCTGTTCAAAAACGAAAGGTCAGAATAGCATAAAAAACGACGCTGAAAACGCCGCTTTTATTTTTTCATATTTATCTACCGCGCGATGGCCGCGCCCAGGAGGAACGCCGCTTCGCCCAGGGAAGAATTCACCACCTTGACCTTTCGCGCCGAGGGCAGCACTTCGCTCCTGAGCGAAGGCATAAGGAAATTGAGAAGGCCTTTTTCCTTGAAGACGCTCCCGCCAAGGATGACGATTTCCGGGTCAAAAAGGTTCACCAAGTTGGAAAACCCGGTCACGAAATACGTCCCGGCCTCGAGTAGGAGCCGCCGGTCGTCCACGCTCCCCGAAAGCGCTCCCCGCACGATCTCCCGCGAAGCCTTCTTCCGACCGTAGGTTTCTTCGTACATCTGTTCGATAGCCGGACCGGAAAAATATCTCTCCCAGCAGCCTTGCCGTCCGCATGGGCAATCCCTTCCGTCCTTCACGATGACCATGTGTCCGAACTCACCGGCGATATTATCGCTGCCGGAATAGAACCTGCCGTTTATCTTTACCGCCCCGCCGATGCCGGTACCCGGCGCGATGAAGAGCACGTTATCATATCCTTTGTGCTTGCCGAACCGGTCCTCTCCGCAGGCAAAAGCGCGCACGTCGTTCATAAGCGCGACCGGAAGACCAGCCTTCTTGGAGATGATCCTCCCTAACGCGAAATTATCTATTTCCGGAATGTTGGGCGAGGCGATCACTTTTTCCCCTTTAGCGTCTATCTGTCCCGCCACCGCGATACCGATGCGAGAGAATTTACCTTCTTTCTTCCGTCGCTCGACCTCATCCAAGACCTTATCCATCAATTCAGCGCGCTCTTGCGGCGTCTCTTCTTTCTTGTAACCGACCACTTCATATCCATCCCCGCGGATTTTCACCGATGCCGAAGCGAGCTTGGTCCCGCCGATATCGAATGCAAGCACTGTCTCTCTTTTCATAATTGTCCGCTTATGTTTAATTCCTGATCCTCCTTACGGAATCATTTTCTTTATTATACCTCAGTCCTCCATTTCATAAAATTTTTTCCAGTGTAGTCCCCAGATAAGCTCGGAAATCTCCCGGAAGCGACGCTCTCCTTCCAGCCGGCGCGCGCTCGGCAAGTCCGCAAGCGAACGCACTGATCGGATCAGGAAAGTGTTCCCTCTTTCCACCGCGTCCGGATTCCAGATAAGCTCGCCGAATACCGGCGCTTCCATGCCCGAAGCCGCCCAGAAGTGACAGCTCGAGACGCCTTTGTCGGCAAAAGCGCGGGCGATGGGATAGTTAGGATCTTTCCGGCTCATCTCCACGGTCTCGAGGACGAAATCCATGAATTCCCAGAGGCGACGCTGGATGCCGTTGTCTGGGTCCTGCCAGAAAGGATAAGCTACGCCGCGCTCCAGCTCCTCTTCGTGGGATTCCCATGAAGAGGAGACCGGTTCGATTTCCAGGAGCTCCCCTTTCCCGAACATGGCGATGAATTCCGACGCTTTCCAAGAATGGATGTTCCGATCGTCCGCCACCTGGCGCGTCTTCGCGTAGAAATCACGGTGGTGATGGCCGTACAGCTCTCCGTCTGTCGCGGTGATGATGTTCCGCCCGCCAGCGGTTTCTTCGGAGACATCCATAAGCATCTCCGGCACGAAGGAAGATGAAAGCACGCGATCGCGAAAAAGGATCCGAAGCTCCGATCCTCGGAGTTTATAGATCCGCCCGGTGTCGACGCTCCCCAGACGGCCGGTTCCCGAGATCTCGTCCAGAAGCATCCACTTGAAGCCCAGCCGCTCGACTACGTCCGCCGCCTTGCGGCTGTAGGCCATCTCGGGAAAATAAAATCCGCTCCGGACATATCGCTCGCCGAAGATAGAACGTTTTATCTTATCATCGAGCAGGATCTGCCGCTGGATCTCTTCGGGAGAAAGGAGCGGCAATATGGGATGATACATGGCACTTCCGACCAACTCCATCTCTCCGGCCTCGAAAGCGCGGCGGAAATCTTCCAACAGAGTGTCGTAATGATAATAGACGAATTGTTCCAGAAGCGACCCGGAAAGATTCATAGTCAGATTAAGCCGGTCGAAGCGATCGAAGAATTTGGCGATCTCGAAATAGCTCTCGCGCGCCACCTGGTGGAAGATGTCCGCTTCCTGTCCCGGCGGCTGATAGAGATGCATGAAATTTACCCAATTGATCATAGATTTGCTTTAGCCTTCTTAAAGACCATGAGATTTTTCGGCACCCACCAGATGACCTCTGCCGCTTCCATTTCCTGCCGTATCTGCTCTGTCTCCTCTGCGTCCAGCGCGAAGCCCTGCTGCTCAAATTTCCTTATCCAATACTCGTGCGGCTGCTCGTTTATATGCCCGATATCGGCCGAGCCCTGTCCGGGTGTGGCGGCAGTAAAGACCAGCGTATCCGAAAAGCCGGCGAGGGTGCGCACGAAGGTATCGGCAGCCTCCGGCCGGAGATGTTCCGCCACTTCTATCGAAAGACAAAGATCGTATCGCTTGGGAGCGGGAAGATATGCTTCGAGGTCATGGAGAGTAACCTTTTCTTTCACCGGAGATTTACGTATCGCAGCCGTGGATCCGTCATACCCATTCACTTCCACATCCCGCGCGGCAAAAGCCGCAAGGTAAAGGCCGGTGCCGCAGCCGATATCGACTACGCTCTTGGGAGCGAAATGCCGCAAGAAGATATCCGCTGCCCGAACGGCGGAAGCACCTTCCATTTGGCCTGCACGGTCGAAGAAATAGTCGTCATAGATGTCCGATTCTTCTGCCATATATTTGGATTAATGTTTAACCCTTGCCGCCTACTGGAATAAGTTTCTCTCTTCTATCTTCCGTCGTATCTTGAAATTAGCTTTGCGTATAATTTCTCGTACTTATCCGTCATCCGGACGGCGGAAAAATTCTTCTCCGTATGCCGACGGCAAGTCGCCGGATCGATAGCCGGAAGATCGCGGATAGCCTTTGCCATTCCCGCGGCATCCTTGACCACGAAGCCGGTCGCGCCATCTTTCACTATCTCCCTTACCGCCGCGCGGTCAAAACCGATGACCGGCGTACCGCAGGCGAGCGCCTCCACCATCACCAGTCCGAACGGCTCTTCCCACTGGATAGGGAAAAGGAGTGCCCGGGCGTTTCCCAAGAAAGCATCGCGCTCCTTTGGACCTAAGACGCCCACATACTCTATCTGCCCTTTTCGAAGATACGGCCTGATCTTCTTATCGAAGTATTCCTCGCAGCCGAAATAATTGCCCGCAAGACGGAGCCTGACCTTTGCCCGCCGCGCGGCCTCGATTGCAAGGTGCGGTCCTTTCTCAGGCGTCATATAGCCGAGATAAGCGAAATAATCACCCTTGTCAGAATTAAAAGTGAAATCCTCTAAACCGATGCCGTTATGGATGACTGAGGTGTTCGGTCGGGAGGAGAAACACTGCTTCTGGTTCCGGCTCACGAAGACGCGATGGATCTTGCGTTCGCGGCGGCGGCATTGGCAAAGATAGGGGCGGAGCGAACGGATCTTTCCCGCGTCTTCCAGGCAGGTATGCGCGCTATGGATAGTCTCGACCACAGGCACGGGAAAAAGATTTGCGAAATAATAAGCTCCGGCCCCTAAGTGTGAATGGATGATATCGAATTCTTCTGCCATCTCCGCCGCCCGTGCCGTAACCATCAGCGTATAATGAGTAGCATTGAATCCGAACAACGCTCCCCGCGAGAGCGGATACGGCATGACATCTACCAGCCGGGCCGAGGTCACCGAATCGCCGGTCGCAAATAGCGTAACCTCGTGGCCGCGGCGCACCAGTTCTTCCGTAAGATAATGGACCACGTATTCCAGTCCGTTCTTTCCTTTCGGCGGCACGCTCTCCTGGAGCGAGACCAATTGCGCGATTCTCATCGTACTGTCTGCTAATTTATTAAATATCTGCCTGGGTACGGGAGGCGAGCAGCTTTTCGTAAGCCTTGAGATAGTCTTCAGCCATCTTCCCGAGGGAAAAATTATCCTCTACGTGCCGGCGGCAATCGGCTCTCTTGATCTTACCGACTTCCTTGATCGCTTCCGCCATTTCCGCTTCATCCTTCACTATAAAGCCTGTCACGCCATCTTTCACAACTTCCCGTACCGACCCGCGATCGAAGGCGATTACCGGCGTCCCGCATGCCATCGCTTCCACCATCACCAGTCCGAATGGCTCTTCCCATTCCAACGTATTGAGAAACGCCTTCGATCTGCCATAGAAAGCCGGAAGTTTCTCTTGCGGAATATATTCCAGAGTGACATCGCTCCCGAGGCGCGGCTCTACTTCCCGACTCCAATAACTCTCCGGATCATGCCGGTCCGCATCATATACGAACCCGGCGATATCAATCCCCACCCCGAGTTTCTTCGCGATATCCATCGCCCGGTGTACCCCTTTCTCGCGAATCACCCTTCCCGCGTGACAGAGCTTTTCACCTCCGTCAGGATCGAATTCCCATCTTGAGAGGTCGACACCGTCATAAACATTGGCAAGCATCGGAAGCTCGGGCATGGCGCGGCGCTGCGCCATGCTGATAGAGGAAAAACGCAACCGCGAAAATCCATCATAGAGTTCCAGCATCTTGAAGTACGGGAAATCGAGAGGATCGTGGATAGTCGAGAGCGTCGGCACGCGGCTCATCGCCGCGAACGGCGTAACGCTCAAAGGACGGAGATGCATGTGCAGGAGATCGAACCCGTTCTCTTCCGCGAAATTGTATACCTTCGCCATGAAGAGATGCTCGTAGTCCGCAAAGGATCGCTTGTCCCGGTAACGCATCCAGACCGAAGGATCGGAAAAAGGCAGCATACCGAAAGTGACCAAATGCGCCTTGGTCCGCGAGCCTTCTGACGCGAACAATGTGACGTCGTACCCGCGTCCGACGAGCTCATCGGCCAGACTGCCGGCGATATCCTGATTGGCATATATCTCCCCCGCAGGCACCGGAATGGGCAAGGCATTAGTGCAAGCGATTCCTATCTTCATCTTTCCTATGGTTACGGATTATTTCCACGACGACCCTGTCCCCTCCTCCCCTCTAATAGAAGGTACTTCCTTCGAGCGCGCGCTCGAAAGCTTCCAGATTCTTCGCAAGTTTGGCCGCTCCTTGGACGGTAAGTTTCTCATAGTAGTCGTCTTTCGCCGGCTCGTCCGTGCAGAGGGCATCGCGCAAGACGCTCACTTTCTGCGGCACGATGCGGAGGATGTCGAGACGGAAAAGCTCGTAAAATTCCTTCCCGTCATCCACCATTTCCGCGATATATCTTTCCAGGAGTTCCCGGCGGAAATCATCATCCGCGATCTCCAGATAGAGGAAAGCGATATCAAACGCCGCGTTATTCATCTGGACGTAATACCAGTCGATAATGGCAACCTCCCCTTCCGGAGAGATGACCAGATTGCCGGGATGGAAGTCTCCGTGGGCTATGACCCCGCTCTTCTTATCCAAGAAATTGGCGCCATCCCTTAGGATCCCGGACCCCTCCGTCACCGCCGCATCGCTCAGGAAAGGACGGAGTACCGGACAATATCTCTCATAAGCCTGCCGGAATTCCCCATAACCATAAGCTTCCAGCCTCACCTTACCGGCCGCGAAAGCCGACATCGCCTGCATGCTCCTCATCCCTTCGATAAGGCTCGTGAGAGAGAGCTTCCCGAAATTTTCCGGGAGGATACCGTTATAAAAGTCTCCCGCCTCTTCTCCCGGAATGAACTCGTACACCATCCACTCCGGAACGCATTCGCTATCGCCGATGACGAAACGGGGCACGGAGAGTGTCCGGTCATTCTTGTAAAATTCCGTGAACAGCCGGTTGATGCGGATCTCCCGGCGGAAAGCTTCTTGTGTTTCCCAGAAGTCCTCCGTGCGCATCTTGAAGATGACATCGCGGTCTTCCTGGCTGTGGCAACGCGCCGTGTAGAATCTTTCCTTATGCTGCCGACAGTCGAAGAGATAAGAAGGGGCGAGGCGGAGCTCGGCTACTTTCTCGCGCACTTTCTTCTCGATGTCGGGCAGATGCGGACCGTATTTCGGCATAAGCTTAATCTTTAGCGTTCTTTAAAGTCTTGCGGTACAAGGCAAGGTATCTCTTCGCGGGCACTTCCCAGGAAAAT
This sequence comes from uncultured Candidatus Saccharibacteria bacterium, assembly GCA_964503935.1. GTDB lineage: Bacteria > Patescibacteriota > Minisyncoccia > JAHIHE01 > JAGLIN01 > STD2-77. Next base: position 33,479 of record CAZDCJ010000003.1, on the reverse strand, counting down.
GATTCTTCCATTCCCCGCTGGGCGATCCGGCGCCAGACACTGCGATGGCGGTAGGTCTCCACCCCCCGGACGATCGCGGCAAAGAAAGCGAAGGCGTCGTAAGTCTTGAAGGTGAATCCGTTGCCCCGGTGCGTCTCGGGATTATAGTTCTTAATGGTATCGCCCAGTCCCCCGGTCCGGCGCACGATCGGCACCGAGCCGTACCTGAGCGAGATGAGCTGACCCAGTCCGCAGGGCTCGAAGCGCGAAGGCATGAGGAACATGTCGCTGGCGGCGTAAATGCGCGTGACATACTTGCTCTTGAACTTCATGTACGCGACCATCTTTTTCGGATACTTGCGGCTTATCTTGGTAAAGAAGCTCTTGTAGCGCTTGTCTCCGTCGCCGACGATGATGATCTGGAGCTTGAGCCGCAGCAGCGGCTCGATGATTTCCATCAGAAGATCGAATCCTTTCTGCTCCGTGATGCGCGTCACCATCCCGAGGAGCGGGATGTCCTTGTCTACTTTGAGCCCGTACTGTTTCTGCAGCCGGAGCTTGTTCTTGTATTTGTCATCGAAGCGCCTGGAATCATAGCGCTTCACGATTCCAGGATCGGTCCACGGATTGTATTCCTCGTAATCGATCCCGTTCACGATGCCGAAGAATCTCTTCTGCTTATTCCTCAGTTGCAGTTCCTCGTGGAGCCCCTGGCCGAGCTGCTCCTGCAGCACCTCCTCGGCATAACTCTCGCTCACGGTATTCACCATATCAGCCGCGCGGATGCCCCGCCGCATGAAGTTGACGTATTCCACTCCTTTCTGCCGCGCGAAATCCTCGAGTACCATATTGCCATCGTCCGTCTTGCGCTTGGAAACCGTCCACCAATCCTTACTCATCTGGAAGGTAAGATTGTGGATGGTGAGCAGCGTCGGGATGCCGCCTAGATAGGGATCACCGGCAAATTCGGTCTTCAGAAGATGAGGGATAAGCGCCGTATGCCAGTCATTGCAATGGATGATGTCCGGCTTCCATTTTTCCGCCATATCTTTCACCGCCCCGAGAGCCGCCTTACAGAAGAACAGGTAACGGAGATTATTGTCCTTGTATCCGTATAGGGATTTTCGCGAACCGAAATACCGATGTTTTTCCACGAAATAAACGGGGACTTTTCCGTCAAGGCGCGCGCTCTTCAGGCTGAAAGGCACTTCTTCGCCCAGGAGATCCACAGAAAGATTCTCCCGGAAGAGCTCGATGCCATGCTTTTTCTCCTCGATAATCCCGTGCCGCGGCATCATGATCCGCACGTCATACCCCATCTTCTTGAGCGCCCGAGGCAGATCCCGTGAGACATCGCCAAGCCCGCCCGCCTTGCAGAACGGGTCCAGATCGGTAGTCACAAAGAGGATTTTTAACGTTTTCTTCATAAGCAAGGCATTAACTCCCTTTAGTATAGCCTACTTCAGGTAATAACAAAAGCCGGAAACGGGTCAAATTTCCGTTTTCCGGCTTAAAATGGCTGTTTTATCGATATTTTGTCCGCTTTTCCGATATCTAAGAGTAAACTCAAATATGGAAATCGATGTAACATGGATTTATAAACAGGGAAAACCGATTCCGATATCGGTGAAATCACGTTATTTTCATTTAATCCGCCAGAGCACTAGGATAAGCCTTGTCAATTTTTCCCGATTTCATCCCGCAGAACCGTCTGCCAGACGCGCACAGCCACATCCTTTATTTTCCGCGATCTTTGTCTCTTGAGGATATCCTAGAGGAAACCCAGCCGGATTAGTCCCGGCAATAGCTTGGGATCAGTCTTAGACTCGTATTCATATCCGTCCCGACGCGCATCCCTCATCCCGCGCACAATCTCTTCTCTTTCGAGATAAGCCTTATCTTTCGGGAAATAATAGGGGTATATACCCCGAAACACCCTTCTCAGCACCACCTTCGTCTCCTTGTCTGCCTTATGGGCAAGTGCCGCCTCCAAATCAGAGAATCCTTTGTCGTACGCATAACGGGAAAGCTTTTCCTGGTCGATAGACAGATCCTTCTTCTTAAGATCAACTATATGATAATATATCTCCAAGATATCTGCCTGTCCCCTCGCATCTATGGATTTACGGGCTTTTGCCATTGCCAGTACATAATACGGCGCCGGATCGATTCCCCGATAGCTATCGCCGACAATTCCCTTCATGGCGTTTTCTTCGTTCAATTTCGCGAACCCTTCCCGTACCATTTCCCAGTCGCTCCCCATCCCCAGACCGCCGAAGAGCTCATCATGCCTCTTATTGGTCATGGCGTGGATGCCGATCTCATGAGCGATCAGTTCCAACAGCTTCTTGCCGTCAACCTTCTTTTTTTCGGGAATAAGGACTACCGGCCGGACATGTCTCTCATTATTGTAATCGACCGTACAGGCCTTTATTTCACCAGTATCATCAACTATCACTTCGAAAGGATTTTATTCGCCCATCTCTGCCAAGGCAATATCGAGATACTTCTTCAAGGCATCGGCATCAAATCTCATATCCTCCATCTGCTTCTGGACCTCGCTCTTGTCTTCCGGATTCCGGCATAAGCGATGTTCAGATGCCTCCCAAGCCCGGGCGACGAACGCATCATCGATGTCTCCATACGCCTTGATGCTTTCCCGGAAAGCCGCCTCCTTGTCTCCTTTTCCCAACGCTTCAAGGATCCGAATCTTGGCAACGAAATTCGAGTTGATCTCTAAGGCCACTTCCTTCACATCCGCGCTGTCTTCCCCGAGCACTTTCTCCTTCAATCCTTCGAGACGCGCGATATCGTTTGCCAGCTCCTCGGCATTTATCTTGGCCAGCTTGGGAAAGACGAACTGCGGCTCACAAGCCTCTCCTTCCCGACGCGCCGCCAAACTATTTTCGATCTCATCCTCTATCGACGCCTGGCCTTTGGGAATATTGAAATAATCGTAGACCGAATCATATTTCTTGCCGATCTCGTTTATCTCCGCTATACATCCAAGGAGATTTCCCCGCGCCGTATCCAGTCCTTTCTCCAAAGCTGCCCCGCTATGATTTACTTCGGCATCTTTTTCTTGCCCGCTTCCGTATCATCATCTCTCTTAAGGAGGCTTTCTTACGAAGTCGAGCTTACATATTTTTCCATGTTTTGAGTATGATCTCCGATTAAAATCAAAAAGGCGTATGATTCGCACGTCCGCCAAGGCCTTTAGTTTCCGGAAAGAGCAGATCGAGGATTCCTCCGGCGACATTACGCGGCTTGCCTTCATAGGGAGAATGGTGCATGAAGATCCCGGGCGAAGAATTCATCTCCAGCACGGCATAACCGTCTTTCTCAGGCTTGGTAGATATACCCTTCTTCACCATGATATCCACTCCTGCATAGAGAAGACCAGGGACAGAGCAGACAGCCCGTACGGCTATTCGCCTGAGTTCGGGATGGACTTTATCCGTAATATCGATACTGTCTCCTCCGGTAGACAAGTTTGAATTACTGCGCAGATATACCTTTTTCCCGCGAGCTGCCACGGAATCAAGGCTTAGCCCTTGCGCCGCCAGCTTCTCAAGCATATGCATGTCTGCCGTTATAGTGATGAGCGGCTTGCTGTAACTGCTTCCTCTTTGCGGATCGCGGTTCTTTTCCGCGACCAGTTCCCGGATAGCGCTCTTGCCGTCGCCCACCACATTGGCCGGTTCGCGATAAGTTACTGCCAGGACCTTGCGACGCGTAGCCAGAAAGCGATATTCCTTGCCCTTGAACTCCTTTTCGATGAGCACATATCTCTTCTTGCGAAAATGACTGCCCAGGACAGACCTTACTTGGTCAAAGTCCTTAACCCCGACAAAGACCGAGTCTCCATGCGTGCCGTTATATTTCTTGACCACGATCGGATAGCCGATTTCTTCCGCATACCTCCGGATATCTTCCATATCCCGGCAAAGAAAGAGCTTGCCTTCGGTCGGAACGATCCCGCTCCGGAGCAAGAATTCCTTTGTCAGAGGCTTGTTCTTGAGTATGCTGTCGGCGATAACGGAGGTCTGCAAACATTTGCTTCCCTGGATATATTCGACGTGCTTCTTATATTTGAGCTCAAGGAGCGCATTTTCCTGCTGGAAGCTGTTTATATGCATCACCTTGATATCGCGCCGCAAAGCTTCCTCGGCCAGTAACCTTGAAGAAATTTTCCTGATGCTTTGGGGAATCGGAAATTCTGCCATGATAGTCTGATTATGTTTATAGCGACACCTGTCCGGAATCAAGCGGATCCGCCTTCCTTCGTAGCCTTTGAAGGGTCCACTAAGAAATGCGCCATACTCTTGCGGCCGATGATGACAGGAAATTTGAGATCCCCGCGCTCGATGATAGTCACTGGCGTGTTGATCCGAAGGCCCGAGACCATCATGTCCATCTTGATAATTAGCCGATAAGAAACTCCATGACTCGACCGGATGACCACCCGACTGAAATTATCACCCCATTTGTCGAAAAGTTCGCGTAATAGCTCGTTCCTCTGTGCCACGGACTCCGTGCGCTCCAAGATACCCTGAGTCGCCGTATCAAATTCGTCAATGATGTCGCCGTAGCCGAGCTCGCGCGCCAGCGTCTTGTCAATTGAGGAATAGCCGGCGCCAGTATCCACCTTAGCCCGGAGATCCACGTATTCTTTGGCTTTCTCTTTTTCTCTTTGGGCTTTCTGCTTCTTGGATAGATTACCCTCATCCGCTTGGAGGGCATCGGGGTCGGGACGGCGGCGGATCTTGATGGTCTCGATGATGCCCAGGATCTGCTTGCCGGAAATGTCTTCAATCTCCTGCTCGATCTCTCCTCCGAAGAGGTCTTGGGCCACGCGGATAGCATGGGATTCACTCTTGATCTTGAGTCCCCGTACTTTCTGGAGGCGATACTTGAGCGGGGCAAGATTGGCAATCTGGATAGAAAGCCCGGCATGAGCATTTATTTCCAGTACTACCGGCCCTTTTTCCTTATCGATAGCGATATCCACGCCGATATATCCCAGGCTTGATGTTTTCTGGCAGCGGATAGCGATTTCCAAAATCTCTTTCCAATAAGGAATACGGATACCGGAGAGTTTGAGCTTGGTGTCCGGGGTCTTTTCGATCAGGCGGTCGCGCTGGATGGCCTGGGTGGTGATGCCGGTCGCGATGTCGATGCCCACGCCCACTCCTCCTTGGTGTAGATTCGCCTTGCCGCTCGATTCTTTGGTGGAGAGCCGGAGCATGGCCATCACCGGCACATTGTTATACACGATGACGCGGATGTCCGGCACTCCCCGAAATGAATAGGGCTTGAGGGAATGGCATATCTTGATCCTTTCTTCGAAGAAAGCAATGTCTTCGCCGCCAAAAAGGGAGAAGAACCCATCAAAGATATTGAAGATGTGGCTGCGAAAATCTTCCACTTCTACCGTCCGCCCTTCGCTCAGGATCCACTTATCGTTCTTCTTGCCATAAATCACCTTGATGCCATCGCCTCCCATGCCGCTGTTCGGCTTGAGGACGAAGCTCTTCGGGAGATCTTCCCATCTGAAGTTTTCGAGTTCCTGGCGGCTCCTGATCACGCCATAGACTTCGGGCACGGGAATTCCCGCCGCCTTGAGGACCGCTTTGCTGCGCAGCTTGTCATTAGCCAAATCGACTGCTTTCTTGGAATTATTGGGGCCGATATAGGAAAGATTGCGCGCGTTCATTCCTAGGATGGCCCGGCTTTTCTTAATCGGAGTCAACATGTTTGATAACATTCCTAAATCTAAAATATTCGCTGAGCCTCAGCCCGGACCATCTGCCTAAGAGGACGTCGAAGATCAGAAGACCGATCACATAATATGGATATTCCAGGACGAACCACTGGAAAGCTTCCCAGCGGAGCACGAAAAAACCCACCACTGATATACAGAGCGTCTCAAGGGACAGCAAAGCCGCCGTACGGAATCCTTTCTCCACCTGGGCAGAAATGAATTTCTCGATAAGCACGATCATGATCAGGATAGGCAGGATAGAGGTCGAAGACAGCCCATAGCGGCGGAAGTGCCCGCCGACAGTGATGAGCACCAGGACCGCGATGCTGATGAGCGTAAGCATGATCGCCATGCGCGGCATATAAAGGAGCCGGATCTTCTTGAGAAGATAACGCACGAGCGTACCGGTGATAAAGATCACCGCGAAGATCGCCAGTCCGTATTTGAGCTCGGTAGCCCAGAAGGCGAATGTAAGTACCAGCGGTGAATAGATACCGAAAGACTTGATGCCGACCACCTGGCGGAAAGCGGCGATGAGAGTAGCGATGAGCGGGAGCGCCAAGAGGAGGAACACTGTATTGATGTCCACATGCTGCGCCATGATGAAATGCACTAGCTCTGACATAGTTTAGGATTTAACGGTTGGATTATTCTGTACCTTCCTTTCAAAATTGATGGACGACGAGCAACAGATCGCGACTGCGAGCGCATCGGCGGCATCGTCCGGCTTGGGAATGTCCCGCAACTTGAGGATGCTCTTGACCATCAGCTGGACCTGTTTCTTTTCCGCGCGGCCATAGCCGGTCACCGCCTGCTTCACCTGGAGCGGCGTATATTCGTGGATCAGCAAGCCGGCATTCTTGCCCACGAAGACCGCCACTCCCCGGGCCTGCCCGACTGAGATGACCGTCTTCTTATTCTTGAAATAAAAGAGTTCTTCGATAGCCATGACCTCGGGAGAGAATTCCCGGATTACCCGAGCGATCCCTTCTCCCAGGAGCGTCAGCCTCTCCGGCATAGGAAGATCCTTATCTGTCAGCACGCAACCGTTATCGATCATCTCGAGCTTCCCATTCTCGCTTTGGAGCACTCCATATCCCGTCGTGGCCGTGCCGGGATCTATTCCCAGAATAATCATATGGTAACTTTATTTATAATGCTTGGCAATCATGCGCGTTCTCCGTTTCCCAAAGGAATGCCCGCACCTCAATCCTCCAAGTTGGAATAGACTTCATTGACATCTTCCTGCTCGTCGAGTGCCTCAAAGAGCATATTAATCTTCTGCATAAGAGAGGCTTCCACTTTCACCTTGTTCTTGGCGATCCATTCGAAGCCGGTCTCCAATATCCTCAGCCCCGCCTGCTCCAAGGCGCTTTTGACCCGGTAAAGTTCTTCCGGCTTGGTATAGACGACGATCATCTCTTCCAGCACCTCCACATCTTCCGCCCCCGCTTCGATAACCGCCATCTCTACCGCATCCGTCTGCATCTCTTCGGTGCGGCCGATCTCGACATAGCCAAAACGGTCGAACATCCATTTCACGCTTCCGATTTCTCCCAGTCGTCCCCCGTTCTTGGAAAGAATATGCTTCACTTCCGAACTGGTACGGTTGTTGTTGTCGGTCGCCGCCTCAATGATAAGCGGCACACCTTCCGGCCCATAAGCTTCAAACAGCACTTCGTCTACCCGTTCGCCCGCCAGGTCGCCCATGCCCTTCTTGATGGCCTTCTGGATATTGTCCGCCGGCATGTTGACCGCCCGGGCTTTCTCGATGGCGATCTTGAGCCCAGGATTGCCGTCCGGATCGCCGCCGTTCTTGGCCTGGAGAGCGATCACCTTGGAAAGCTTGGCGAAGGTTTGCGAACGCTTGGCATCATTGGCCCCTTTCTGCCGTTTGATCTGAGTCCATTTATTATGTCCGCACATATTATTAAGAATGAATGGTTAACTTCCCGATCCTGTCTTTTCCTCCAGTTGCTTTCATTATAGACCCGTGTCTTGTGGGGTCAATCTTCGCGGAAGGCCTCTTCGGCAAAGACCCATAAATATAGCGCGAAAAGGCTCTTAAGTCAATCCCTCAATAAGAAAAAGCCGGAAATAGTATCCGGCTTTTTCCCTTTCCACCAAACGCTTATCCGTTCCTTTTGATCACTTCCAAAGAATATTTCATCACCCTCCCGAAAGCGAAGAGGAAGAGGAAGAAGATGAAGAGTCCGCCCAAGAAAGGCACTAACGAGATGATCTGCATCACGACATAGCCCAGAATGAAATCCTTCCAGATATCCTTGTCTCCCCCTTCATAGAGCCGGACCCTCTGATTGACGAGAGCTCCCAGAAGGAGGGGGGTTAGGGCAAAAGCGATGATGATGAGCACGACATAGAAGAAAAGGAGGATGAGCGCCAACGGCAGCCCGATGATCGTTATGATTGCGACGGCGATGACAATCGGATTCACGACCAGCCAGATGAAACCGGAGGCGATACGAATCCAGACTTCTTTCTTCGTGATAGGCGCAGCGAGTTCCCGGAGCTGCTTGGCAAAGAACCGGCCGAGGATAAGCACCACGACCAAGAGAGCGAGGAACTGCCAGATAGCGAATCCTGCGGCAGTACCGCTATCGACCGTGTAGCCATCGGTAGGACTCTCCATCGGGACCCGTGCCACAGTCCCGCTGACCACCCCTTGCGGGGCGCTGAGGTCGGCGCTACTGGCATAAGTGAGATTGCCGGCGATCGTCGCATCTTCGCGAAAAACGATCTTGCTCGAACTGAAGCTGGCATCGCCCCCCACGCTTCCGGAAAAAACCAGGTCGGAACAATAGATACTGGCATTCCCCTTCACTTCACCCCGCAGCTCCACTGACCCGGCCGCGACATAGAGATTGCCGCTGATGACACTCCCTTCCTCGATAATTACGCTGCCGCCCACAATCGTCACGTTCTTCGCGACCGTCCCGTCCAACGTCACGTTCCCGCTAGCCACGCGTATATCGCCGGCGCTACTGCCCCGGATACGCGCATCGACCGCGGCGATGAGGATATCTCCGCCGGCGCTTCCCGAAAAATCCACGTTGGATCCGGCCACGATGACATCGCCTCTCACATCACTCGCGATGTCGACCGTATCACCGGCATTGATATAATCGGTAGGAATCTCCTGTCCGCGGGAAAGAGAGATATCTCCGTCATCCGCCATGACCGCGATCCCTGCGAAGATGGCAACCACAAGGGCAGTGACACCCAAGACCCTGAAGATTTTGTTTTTCATATTTTTAAATTAAGGATCTCCTTTATTTGGCATCGCGTATGATCTGCCATACCATCCGACACGTCTTATCCTCTTTCTTCTCAATCCACCTCTGAAATTCATAAGTGGTGGGATTTCCCGCGGGGAATTGCTGATTATATTTGCTCATAAAGTTATTTACGTATTCGGAATCTATCTTCCCCTCCAAGAATCTTTTCAATTTATTCTCTTCCGAATGGATCCTGTCGTCTTTCCAGATATCTGATTTTATCATATATTCCCGTTAATTATTGGAATCTGAACGTCTTGTCGAGCAGGATGTCTCCGATAGTCTGGAGATCGCGCTCGTTCACGATATCGGTGTGGTCGAGCCGCATGAGGGAAAGGACCTCCGATATCTCGCGTTGGTCGAGCTTGGTCAAGAACTTCACTTTGCGCCGCTCCAGCACTTCGTTGAAAGTTTCCAAGAAAGCCCGGAGTTCCCGGTCCTCGACGCCGACCAGAAGACGCTTATACTTCGCATACTGGAGAGCCTCCCATATCTTATCTTGCTTGATATAGCCGTTCAGATACAGATTTTCCATAATGATACGTTAAGGGTTAATAATTCTCCCGCCATGCGCGCTTTTTGCACGAAGCCGGACCAGAAACTCTTTTATCCGCGGCGCCTTCCATAGGAAAGACACGAGAAGGATCACAAAAAGGAATGAATGCCTTGGAAGAATGGATCCGCCCTTTGCTGCCGGCGCGACTTTCCCGTTTTCTCCTATTATACCACTATCATCATTTTCCAAAAAGCGGATATCCGATACGAAGCGCGGCAATATCCTGTACCCCAACGAAGTGCGGCTCAAAATGCCTGTAACGGCCGCTTTTTCTCCCGCTAAAAGGTCCGGCAACAAGATACCTGTTTCCGGTTCCGCATAAATCTTCATTTCTCCGTCCGCTGTCCGGAGATAAAAGAGTGTCGCGTCCGTGACTGCGCTCACTTCTCCCTCGACCGATACCAGGCTGCCGAGGCTTCCCGCAAGATCGGCGAAATCCAGCGCGAAGGCTTCCAGCAGATTGTCGCCGCTTAGCTTGCGCGCCGCCCCTTTATAAAGCAGCCGCTTTTCTCCGCCCACTTCACCCAATTCTCCGACCATACCGATCTCATCGCCCAGGAGGAACCCGGACAAGGATTCTCCGCTCCCCGCGACTTGGATGCCATCTCCCGTATCTTTATCCGCTATATATAAGATATCTTTTCCCAGCGATCCGTAAGGCACGGAGACCAATCCGACAGCCTCGACCAGGCTTCCCAAGGGTAGGCCCTTAGCTTCCGCAATCGGCAGGGATTCATAGTCGCCTTCGGCCGCCCAAAAAGCATCCAAGACTTCCCCGTCCTCATTCCACTCTTTGCCCGTACCACCATGATCCGTATCGGAGACTCCGAAGGAAGCATCTGCCGCTTTCTCTTCTTTATCCAGGACGTTCGCTGCTCCTGGCGTCGCCTCCCCGCTCCATTCCCAATTACCCCCGGCATCAAGACTGTACGAATATCCCCCTTCCGCTTTCTCATAAGAGACCGCATCTACTATCCTCTTGTCCGGCCAGAGGAGATTTACCTCCTCCTCGGTATTGTTGAAAGCTAATCTGGTTTCCGAACTGTCGAGGATAAGGTAGCCGTGCGCGGCGACGATCCTGCTTCCTGCGAAACAGAACGCTTTGCTCCCCTTGCCCAAGACATCATCCAGGCACCAGCCTATAAGATCGACATCACGATCATTCTCATTATATAATTCCACCCATTCATAATTTCCTTCCCGGTTATCCCTTCCGGAAGGATCGGGAAATATCTCATGGAGCACTACGCCGTCGGCAAAATCATAATCCATTTCTCCTGAGGAAAGATCTTCTTTGTCCGCCTCGTCTGTAATTTCTTCCTTCTGCTCTTTCTTGACTGCTTCTTCTGTCCCTGCCTCTTTCTCTTTTGTCCGGATAACATTCTCACTGCCCGGCGTAGGCGTCAGCGTCCAAGACCAATTTCCATCCTTTTCGGCGAAAGAGACATCTTCCTCAGCCTCGCCGCAGAGAGGGGTTGTAGAAATCGTATTCCCGTCTTCATCCTTAAGCACCGCTCCGTCTCCGGAATTATTAAGGGAAAGCTTGGTAGTCGAGCTGTATAATGCCCGATACTCTCCCGCCCTCAGTTTCGTTCCCTCGGGAAAAACATGGCTACCGAGCTTGCCTACCTGGTCTTCCAGCTTCCAGCCGCCGATATCCGCCGCAGCGCTTCCCGCATTATGAACTTCGATGAATTCCGCCTGTTTGTCATCGCCCGTCGGACTTGTCAGGAATTCCGTAATGACGATTTTCTTTTCCTGGGGCGCGGATGTAATATCAGAGGATATCGCATCGCCACCATCTCCAGCGTCAACCGCATCAGCCGCTTCACTGCCTGGAATATTCTCCGCGTCATCCTCTCCAGCCATATCCGCTCCGATATTTCCTTCGACTCCTTCTTCCGCTGCCGGAACAGTGCCGGACGCATCGTCAGTCTCGGCATCATCAGCACCGGACGCATCGTCAGGACTTGCGCTCGCCACTACCACTTGACCCGAAGAGTTCTGCGGAGACGGAATGCCGACGAGAGAGAAATCTTCGGAGTTATTCCCTGTGTCCGCCATGATTCCTCCGGTTATCACCCGAGCGAAATTCTTTCCGGACGCATCATCGGGAATGTAAGCGCTGCCTTCAAAATCCGCTGCCTCTCCCCAGCCGACCTTATCCGCCACTATTTCGCCGTCATACAAGATCAAGGCGTTGTTATCAGCAAGGCGCTCTTGGCGAGAGTAATAATTATCCGCCACTAACCCCCCTTCTTCCCCCGAATAGCACTTCTCATTGCCAGATGTGCCGCACGCATACCGGGGCACGATCAGGAAATATCCGCCCGCCGGGATCGAAAGGACGGTTTCTGAATCATCCAGGATTCCATCTTCTGGATCTGTCTCAGGCTTTATCTTTTTACCTATGTCAGACAAGATATTATATTCCGTCCCCGACTTGGTTTTCTTCTTGAGCGACCAACCCTCAAGGCTCACGTCATAAGCATTGGGATTATAGAGCTCAACAAACTCATCATCGGCCGTCGTACTGCCGATCTGGATTTCCGAGATCAGTATTGTCGGATTCTCCCGGCTCTCCTCTCCGTTCTCTCCTTCCGCGAAGATGATCTGCGTGAGCACAAAAAAACTCCCACAAATAAAAAGGAGTGATAAAAAGAAGATGCGTCCGATACGTCGTTTTCCAAAGAACATATTATGGGTAGATTATTTGATTATATCCCGTCGGCTCTCTCGTGATATAAACCCAATCTTTGATTTGATTTTATAATAAAATAGTTCCAAGTGCAAGCAGATCGATTCAAGCTACACCGACAAAAACTGTTAGCATGCGCGAAACAGCGCCGCATTTTGGAATAGCGAACTTCAGTTCGCGCCTTGAATATAGACCAAAACCTGCCGCTTCGGGATATGGCACAGTAGCAGAAATTGTCATCGCGAGGAGCCACGAAGTGCAGAGCCTGCCCCCGCGGAGGCAAGGGAGGGCGCAATCTCATTACATGCCAGACAAATGATATACGCGGGATTGAAAATTGGTTGCCGATGAGATTGCGACGCTCCCGCTGGTCGCTCGCAATGACAAATCAGAAAATGCCAAAAACCATGCGCCCCTGCCTGTCACTGCGGAACCATCACCTGCCATTTCAAACCCTCTCCGATCAGGTCGAGGAGGATCTCCGCGAAAAATCTGCAAGCTAGCACATGCAAATCGAACGTAATATCATAGTATATCGCCTTATCCGCTAGCAAAGACCATAGATTTCTCAGTCGCGAAATCCTTCAATGACAATGAAAAAATTGCAAAAAAATCCGAGACTTAAATCTCGAATCTTATCTTCCTCACCTTATCCTTCCGGCCTTCATTGATCTCTTTCAGTATCTCCTCTTCTTTGAATCTGAATTCCTGCGCCAGGACCGGAGAGAGGACCGCAACGGTGAGCGTCCCGTTCTTGAAATGGAGCGCCTGTGACTTCCCCGTGACCTGCTTGCCGAAGATGCCGGAAATCACCTTCTCCCACCTCTCACACACCCGTACCGCGTCGATCTGCCGCGTTATTCCTGCCTTGTTGAGAGACTGCTGGAGGTCTCCTCCGATAGAATCGAGCATTCTTCCTCCTTCCTATCCGCGGATGGGCATAATGATATAAACAAAACTGTCATCGACGCTCGATTTGATGACCGAAGGAGAATTCTCGTCGTTGGCACAGAGCGTCACCTCATCCCCTGTCACGCTATTGAATCCGTCCATCAGGTATTTGTAATTATAGACGACTTCCAGTTCCTTACCGGTCACCTTGGCCTCGATTTTGGCATTATTGTCTCCGATCTCGCTCGCTTCCGAACTGATCTCTACTTTATTATCACCTGTAAGATGGAACTTCACGCTGTTATTCGAAGAGGCGGAAAAGAAACCGGAAATGCGCACCGCGGCCGCGATATCCTTCACATTGATGATCGCATTGCCCATGAATTTTTCCGGAACGATCTGCTGATAATCCGGGTAGCGCCCTTCGATGAGGCGGGAGAGGATATTGGCACTGCCAAAATCGAAAACGATCTGATTATCAGCGATAGTCAGCTCGAGCATCTCTTCGCCTTCACCCAAATCCCGGACCAGCTCCTGGACGGTAGCGCGCGGGATAATCACCTTCTTCAGGTCTCCAAGGATTTCCAAGGCATCTTTGTTTATATTTTCCGGCGCTATCTTCAACGTCTTTTCCGCGAGGCGATAACTGTCGGTCGAAACCATGACAATATTGCCGTGCTTAATATCGGAAAAATCCAGGAGTACGCCCGTGATTTCCATGCGCGATTCACTGACCGAGATCGCCGGGAGTATCTGCGTGAACGCATGCTTCATAACCTCACTCTTCACTTTAAGGAATGGCTCCGCTTCGATCTTAGGCGCAAGCGGATATTCGCGCGCATCCACTCCTTTTATATTTATCTTATATCCATTGCACTTGATATTGACCACATCTTCCCGCGTCTTGACCTCCACATTCCCGCTGGGAAGATTGGAAACGAAATTAGCGAAGAGCTTGGTGGGCACCGTTATCTCCCCATCTTCTTCCGTCTTACCCCCTATCCAATAATTAACCGCGATTTCCAGATTAGTAGAAGATAACTTGAGTCCTTTCTTGTCAGTCTTCAGAAGGACATTGTTGAGGATAGGGAGAGTAGTATTCTTGTTTACTACTTTACCGACAACACTGAGAGCTTTGTTCAGGTTCTCCTGAGTGCAAATGATCTTCATATATTATGATTTGTATTAAATTGATTAATATATTAATAAAGCAGTTGTAGTAAGGGGGATATTATCGGTGGAAAAGCGCCTAGGGACGCTTGTGTGAGCCAAAAGTCAATCGTATAAGTTGTGCATAAACCTTGGGGAAAATTGTGAGGATATCGGGAATAACTATCGTTCCTCGGATGTTGTATCGGATATCGGATTTATTATCAAGATATCATCAACAGTTTTTATGAGACTTATCTATAGGTTATAAAAAGTCTTTCCAGAAGATATCCACAAGTTTTGAACAGTAATCTCAGTCGTTATAGATCCTTTCGATGATGAGATTTATCTCCTGCTCGACCACTTTATCTTTCTCTATCTCTGAAACGATCTTCTCGAAAGCATGCATCGCGGTGGTGTGATCCCTCCCCCCGAGCCAGGTGCCGATAGAGGGGAAAGAGCTTTTGATTTCCTTGCGCATAAGGTACATGGCGATCTGGCGGGGCTTTACGTATTCTTTCTTCCGGCTGGAAGCGACCAGATCTTCATGGGTGACGCCGTAGAATTCCGCCACATTCTTGATGATATCCTTCGGGGTGGTGGCTTTCTTAATCGGCTGGGAGACGATATTGGAAAGGATGGCGGTAGTCTTCTTGATATCCGGATAACTGCCGTCCAGCTCGCAGACCGCCATAACGCGGTTCAGCGCTCCTTGGAGCTCGCGGATATTCTTCTGGATGTGGAGGGCGATGTAATTGAGCGACTCTTCCGGGATATCGAAATTCTTTTCCCGCGCCTTGGTCTTGAGGATCGCGAAACGGATCTCATAATCCGGGAAGCCGACATCGGCGATCATCCCCCCCTCGAAGCGGCTGCGGAGACGTTCTTCCAGGGCCGGGATCGCTTTGGGCGGTCGGTCGGAGGAAAGGACAATCTGCTTGCCGTTCTCATAGAGGGTATTGAATGTATGGAAAAATTCTTCCTGCGTCTTCTCTTTTCCGGCCAAAAACTGGATATCATCGATTATGAGTACGTCAATATCCCGGTAGATATTTTTGAAATTCTTGGTGCTCCGTCCGGATATGGCCTCGATCAGCTCGTTGGTGAATTTTTCCGAGGAGGCGTATTTGATCTTCTTGTTGGGATCGTTCTTGATGACTTCATTGCCGATGGATTGCAGGAGATGGGTCTTACCGAGCCCCACTCCGCCATAGATGAAGAGCGGATTGTATCTCTGCCCCGGCTTCTCGCTTACCGCTACGCAGGCGGCATAGGCCAGTTCATTGTTAGGGCCTACCACGAAGTTGTCGAAACTGTACGCAGAATTAAGAAAACCGTCCGCGTTCTTAGGGCGCGGCGCGGAAACCTCTTTTTCCTGAGGCATCTCGGGGTTTTCTCTGCTGGAAGCATCGCCCGTGGAAGGCTGTTGGCCTATTTTGTATTCGATAGCTGTCACTTCCGGGCAAATGTTCTGAATCGCCTTGAGAATCTCTTTATGATACTTGTTTTTTAACCACTCTTTCGTAAAACCATTGGGAACACTGATAACGATCTGCCCGTCTTGCTTGCTGGCAATACTGGTATTCTTGAACCAAGTAATGAAATTGGCCTTGCTGATGCAAAGCTCCAATTCCCCCAAGGTGGCCTGCCAGAGTTGTTCGTTGGTCATATTTTTAAGTGGTAAAATGTCCTTTTAAGTGGATAAGTGCATTATATCACAAGTAAAATCCTTTAAGAAATGGCTTGCCTTCGCAGAGGGTGTGGATAACTTGTGGAGCAGATGTGTATAAAAAGGGGGATACTGCTTGCCAAGATTACCGATATCGGATGTAATCTTATATCCGATATGGACAGGATGCCTTGTTCTCGCCAAATATCGGATATAGATCATGAGCGCGGATTTATCAAGATGCTTGACCTGAAAGGCGTTATCTGCTGAGAGATATCTCATTTGTAAGCTGATCCGGTCGCTTTTATCCGATATTGCCGCATAAATCAGTCGATAAGAACAATTTTTCCTTAAATTTCGGTATCTTTCTTGACAAAAGCCAGGCAAAGCTATATAAGGATAAGCAATGGAGTATGGATGATGAGAAGCTTAAAGCAAGCCTTAGCCAAATTCTGGCTTACCGTATTGATAATCTTTCTCATAATGATGGGAATCGGAGC
>CAZDCJ010000003.1:0-16877 GCA_964503935.1 uncultured Candidatus Saccharibacteria bacterium | reverse complement strand
TTTGCGTATTGACTTATTCCCCGTCTCATATTATACTGACCCTAGTTTGTTAATTCGGAATTTGTCTCAAATAGTATGAAAAGGACTTATCAGCCCAAGAAGAAGAAAAGGGCCAGGACTCATGGATTTATGGCGCGGATGCAGACCGTCGGGGGAAAGAGAGTTCTTTCCGCTCGCAGGAGCAAAGGCAGAAAAGCTCTGACTGTTTAGGTCTGGGCTTCTTTGTTTAGGAAAAAATAATGCTGAGTAAAGAATTCAGGGTCAGAAAACAGAAAGATTTCGATCGGATTTTCGGAAAAGAAGGATTTTTCTTTTCGGGAGGGTTCCTGGCTCTCAAAGCGGTCAAGAATGGACTCGGATGTTCTCGTGCAGGGTTCATCGTAAGCAACAAGATTTCTAAGAGCGCGGTCAGGCGCAATCGTATCAAACGGCTCCTGCGCGAATCTGTGCGTCTCCGGTGGGGCGAAATAAGTCCGGGGTCCGATATAGTGTTCATGGCCCGGGCGGATATTTCAGAAATGAGTTTTGCGGATGTGGATAAGGCTGTGGATAGCCTGTTGAAAAAATCCGGATTACTTATAAGAAAGTAAACAGCTTCTTCTTGTGGCGAAAGATATAGCATTAAAACTCATCCGTATCTATCAGAAAACCTTGTCTTTTGACCATGGTTTGTTTTCTTTTTTAAAAAACAGCCGCGGATGCCGCTTCTTTCCTTCTTGTAGCGAATACACCTATCAGGCGATTGAGAAGTACGGACTTCGAAAAGGATGTAGTTTGGGAATCCGGCGGATAGCGCGGTGCCATCCTTTTTCCGAAGGAGGAATCGATCTCTTGAAATAAATAAAAGTAACTTCTAAAGAATATGATCCTATCATCCATATACACGGAGCTTATCTATCGTCCTCTTTTCAACCTGCTGGTGGCTATCTATGATATCGCCGGACAGGATGTGGGGGTGGCCATCATCCTGCTTACGGTCCTGGTGCGTCTCGCGCTTTACAAGGTGAATAGCAAAGCCATAAAAGGGCAGCGCGAGCTCCAGGAGATCCAGCCGGAAATCAAGGAAATCCAGCGCAAATACAAGGATGATCAGCAGAAACAGGCGCAGAAACTGATGGAGGTATATCAGAAACGCAAAGTCAGTCCTTTTTCGGGGTGCCTGCCCCTCCTTATCCAATTCCCTATCATCATTGCCCTTTATCAGGTGTTTTTGAATGGATTCCGGGATGAAAGCTTGAGCCAGCTTTATTCTTTCGTGCCTAATCCGGGACATCTCAATACCGCCTCTTTCATAGGCGTGAATCTGGCGTTCTCAAACATACCTCTCGCGGCAATCGCTTCCGTGCTCCAATTCTATCAGACCAAGACCCTGATGGCGAAGATGAATAAGAAGAAAGCCGATCGCAAGGACGAAGGGGAAATGTCGCAAGAGGAGAAGATGCAGGATTTCGCGCAGTCGCTCAGCAAGAACATGATGTACGCCATGCCGATACTCACTTTCGTCTTTGCCATGAGCCTTCCTTCTGGCCTCGCGCTCTACTGGTCGGTAAGCACCCTCTTTGCAATTGTCCAACAATACCTTATAATAAGGAAGCGTAAAGATAAGGAGGAACGGGGATAATCGGGACATAATGACAATGTCGCGCCGGGAAGCTTATCGGGATGGCGAATCTGATCGGACTGGTCGGGACTGCTTGCAGCTTATAAGTATATTCAAACATATGTACAACAAAACTCAGGAATTAGTCAGGCAGACATTGGTAGATCTTCTGGATGTGATGGGGTTAGAAGCTTCCATCGACGAGGAGAGGATTGAGACCATAAAGGACGGCAAGGAAATCTTCACGCTCAATCTGAAAACGGATTACCCTAACCTGCTCATCGGACAGTACGGCGGAAACTTGCAGTGCTTGCAGCATCTGGTGGGAGTTATTGTTAAGCATAAGTTGCTTGCCGAAGGCGGCAAGGATACCGATCTCGATGACGAGGTAAAATTCAATATCGACGTCAATGACTATAAGAAGCAGAAGAAAGAGACGCTGGTGAAGCTGGCAGAGACGATGGCAGATCAGGTGATCTTCAGCAAGAATTCAGTGGCACTCCGCCCTATGTCGCCGTATGAGCGCAAAGTCATACACTTGGAACTTGCCGATCGCAAGAACCTTTCCACCGAAAGCGTGGGCGAGAATCTCATGCGCCGAGTAATCATAAAGTACGTGGAAGAAAATTAATCCGCAGATAATGGTAAATTGTAGCTTGCAAGGAGCGTGAAAATAACTTTTCGCCTCGCTTGAGGTTGCAGTTTATTTTTTTATAAGGAACTTATGGCCCGATTAGACAGATTGAATCTGACCCAGAAGATCGCTTACAATGCCGCTTTCTCCGCGATAGCGCGCATCCTTGAGATGGCGGTAGTCTTTATGACTATCAAGCTTACCACTACTTATCTCGGCGTAGACGGGTACGGAGATTACGGGACGGTGCTGGCGTTCGTCTATATCTTTTCCGTCCTGGGTGACTTCGGGCTATATTCGATCGTGGTGCGGGATATCAGCGTGCCGGGCGCGGACGAAAGCCGTATCGTCTCAAGCGCGCTTTCCATCCGGTTGGGGCTCGGGGCGGTCGTTTTGGGGTCGGCTTATTCCTTCTCTCTCCTGTTTCCCTATTCCGATCCTGTGCGTACGGGCATCCTCATCGGCGCGGCGGGTTATTGGTTCTTGAATGGTGTGCAGGTGTTGATGGGCGTGTTCCAGAAGCATCTTCTCATGGAGAAGGTAGCGGTCGCGGAATTTGTCGGGCGGCTCGTGCAGCTCCTTGGCGTATTCCTTGCGGTCCGGTACGATATGGGATTCCTATTTATCATCGGGACAGTCTTTTGGGGCGCGATTCTCAATTTTATCATGATAATCTTTTCTGCCCGTAAGCTGGTCGCCATCCGGCTCAATCTGGATTTTTTGTACTGGAAATCCATGCTGCGGAGCGCTTTCCCTCTTGCGGTCTCGGCGATACTGGTGCTCATCTACTTCAAGCTTGACACCATCTTCCTTTCAGTGATGAAAGGGAGCGAGGCGGTGGGAATCTACAGTCTTGCTTACAAGATCATGGAAAACCTCATCTTCTTTCCCTCCATGGTCGTGGGGCTCACCATGCCCCTCCTTTCCCAGAGTGCGACGCATGACCGGAATCAATTCCGGTCGATCATGCAGCGCACGCTCGATTTTCTCCTCCTGGCTATCGTGCCGATCGTGCTAGGCATCTTCGCGGTGTCCGACAAGCTCATCATGCTCCTTTCCAAGCCGGAGTTCGGTCCGGCGGCGCCGGTCCTTAATATCCTGGTCCTTGCGCTTGCTTTTATCTTCCTCGGTTCCCTTTTCAGCAATGCCATCATCGCCTTGGGCCGCCAGAAAGATCTGGCGTACATCTATCTCTGCGGAGCGGTATCCAGTGTGCTCGTAAATTTCATCGTCATTCCCAGCTACTCCTATTACGGCGCTGCATTCTCCACACTTATGACGGAGCTCCTGGTTACTTCTCTCATGGTGCTTGCGATTTATCGGGAGACGAAGATATTTCCTTCTTTCGCAAATCTCGCGCGTACCGGTGCCGCTGGTGCCGCCATGTACACGGTCCTTTATCTGCTTCCCTTTTTGGATATTTTCTCTATGATGATAGTAGGCGCTGCCGTCTATGCCGCCGCGGCTTACTTCCTGGGGGCGGTCTCCAAGGAAGAGATGAAGAAGCTTTTGCAGAGGAGGGCGTAAAGATAACTGACGACTAACAACTGGCAACCTATAACTAATCGGTTCTTTACTGTGAAGATAAATTTCGTTATCTGTGACTTTGAAACACACCCCGTCACTTTCAGTAATATCTGTATTAACTTAAGGTTTCGGCAAGGATAGTAACCTTATTATCGCCAGGCAGTATAAATATTGTTAAACGTGCATATACGTCTCCTCTCCTTCCGGGAGAGGGTCAGGGCGAGGGGGAATAAAACGCGTATCTATCGATTCCTGGATCCCCGACTTCTCGGGGATGACATCTTATATTTATTTCCCTCCTGAGAGGGGTGTCGCGGGTAGCGCCGGGGCGTGTCGTAATCTTCAGCATGACTACCATTACTTACGTAAAAAATAATTTTTCCATTATCTTGTTTGCTCTTCTCGCCGGATATTTGGTTTCGGTCGTTCCTTTTTCCGTGCTCGTCATCCTTGCCGCCTTGGCGGCTTTTTGGTTCGTCTTGGAAAATCTCGAGCTTGCCCTCGTGCTCCTTATCTTCTATCTGCCTTTCCAGGTCGCCCTCAATCTTTCGGCGGGCTTCGATATCGCGAGCGGTCGGGTGCTTATCCTCTTTCTTTTTGCCATATGGCTACTCCGCTCGCTGAAAGACAAGGCGCTGCGGATAGATTTCTCGCTAGAAACCTTGCTTCTTTCCTCCTTTCTTTTCTTCTCCGTCTTTTCCCTTCTCCAGTCCTTTGAGATGGATCGGGCAATGCGGAAGATGCTGGTCTTCTTGTCCGTCTTTCCTCTCTACTTCATCCTCACTTCTTTTTCCGGCCGGAAAGACTTCATGATGAAGATCGTGAAGGCGCTCCTCGCGGGCGGACTTGTGGTGGGAGTGTTCGGCGTACTCCAATTCCTTGCTCAATTCATCTCAGGCATCAATCTCATCTTCGATTTCTTCGCAAAGATCATCGCGCCGGTCTTTTATGGCAAGACTTTCGCGGCGGAAGTGGTCGCTAATCCTAGCTGGCTTGTGAATGTAGGCGGTACGACTCTTCTGCGCTCCTTCGCGATCTTTTCCGACCCGCATATCTTTTCTTTCTATCTCGGCCTCCTCGTCCCGCTTGCTTCTGCCCTCATCATGTTGCCCGGGGATGCACTGAGGGGCTACGGGATGTTATCCAAGAAGAGTTTTATCTATCCGACTTTTCTTTTTCTCGTCCTTTCTGGACTCTTTACTTTTTCCCGCGGCGGATATCTGGGAATGGCTGCAGCCGGCCTCGTCCTCTTTGTCCTTTTCCGGAGACATTTTTCGGGAAAGCAAAAGAAGATCCTGACGGCTCTTGCCGCCGCCGGCATCATCTTCGTTTCCTTCGTCAGCGGCTCTATCGCGGCGCGTTTCCTTTCCAGCTTTGATCTTACGGAAGGTTCGAATGTAGAGCGGATCAAGAACTGGCGGCAGGGCGCGGAGATTCTTTCGGACAATCTTCTCACCGGGGTGGGTATCGGCAATTATTCCTTCTATCTTGATCCTACGACCCCTTATCGTACCCCCATCTATGCGCACAATCTCTATCTGGATCTTGGCGCGGAGCTGGGCGTCTTTGCTCTCCTTACGTGGCTGTTCCTGGTCGCGGTGACCATTTACGAGCTTCTGATCGCGAGCCGGCGGACTTCGGATAAGGCTCTTTCTTGTCTCGCGCTCGGTCTTGTCGGCTCGTGGGTATGGTATTCGGTCCATTCTTTCTTCGATACTTCGATCTATGCGCCTAATATCCTCGCGATGCTCCTAGTCATCCTTTCGCTTTCGGTGATGGTGGTAAGATGCGTGAAGAAGGAGAAGGGGTATCGGCGATAAACATCTGCCATCTTAGCTTGAAGATTCGTCCGGATCGTCATTGCGAGGAGCCCGTACTCGGGCGACGTCGCAATCTCATTAGCAACTGGCATTTTATGCGCAGGATCGGACATTGGTTGCCGATGAGGTTGCCATGCCTCGCTCTGCTCGGCTCGCAATGACACTTCTGATCGGTCCAGGACCCTAGCAGTAAATAAAATCTTAAATATGCCCATGCCATTCATCTCTCAAATCATCCTGATCTGGTTCTTCCTTTCTTTCGCATATCTTACGCATAAGGACCTGCGTAACGGCCTCTACGCCGTCATCTTTTTCATGCCCGCGTATCTTGTCCGTTTCGCGATCGGAGGCATCCCGACAACGGCGTTGGAAATAATGATCTACATCCTCTTTTTCATGTGGTTGATAGGAAGCAGGAATAAATCTGAAGCGCACGAATGGATCAAAGGATCCTTCGGCGAAGATAAGGCCTTGGTGTTGGGTATCAGTCTTCTCCTCCTGGGGGCGGCATTATCAACGTTTCATTCGGCGGACCTGCGTACCAGCTTGGGGGCTTTCAAGGGCTGGTTCATCGACCCCTTTCTTTTCTTTATCGTCTATGCAGGTGTCATCAGGGACAAGAAACAAGTCCGCAAATCGCTGCTCAGCTTCGTCCTTTCCGGCTTTGGCGTGGCGCTTCTCGCTCTCGGCTATGCGGCCGCGGACATCTTTACTTTTGACGGCAGGCTGCGCGCCTTCTATGAGTCGCCCAATTACCTGGCCATGTATCTGGCGCCGGCTTTCCTCTTTTCCTTTTCTCTCTTCGGCTTTGGGAGGGGCCTGGGTAAGAACGATAGGAAGATGCAGATTGTCATTTCGGCTATAATCTTTATCGCGATCCTCCTGACCCGTTCCTATGGCGCGATACTGGGACTCGGGGTGGCATTTTCTTTTTTCTTCATAAGACACCGGGTGACGCGGAAGACGGAGCTTAAAGACAGGAAAAGGTCCTTGGCCTTTGCGATGATAATACTTGCGGGCTTCTCAGTTCTCAGCTACCAGAAGTACGAACAGGTGATGCATGCCGGCGAAAGGTCCTCGCTCGCTTCCCGTGTCATGATCTGGAATTCCGCGAAGGAGATGCTCGAAGACAGCCCCGTCCTCGGTATCGGTCCGGGCACTTTCCAAGAGGCCTATCTGGATTATCAGAGCCGTTTCATGGTTCCCTATCTCGAGTGGGCAGTACCGCAGCCGCATAATACGTTCCTCGCCTTTTATCTTCAATCGGGTTTGGTGGGATTCGCCGGTCTTATCCTGATTCTGCTCTGGCTCTTAAGGCGCGCCAAAAGCGATGATATCGTTTTTCTGTTCTTTGTCTATTTCCTCGTTTACGGCCTCGTCGATACGCTTTACTGGAAGAACGATCTCGCCCTGATCTTCTGGCTCGTCCTTGGCGCGGCCTATGCGGGCAAGAAAAAACAGCTTTCGTTTTTCGGGTGAAATATTCCATGATTTTGCCAGACAAAAAAATACAGCTTGGTGTAAACTTAAATTTAGAGGCCAAGTTGCGGAAAATTCCAAAAATTGTCATTTGTTGCTTTTTGTTCTTCCGCATTCTATCGGCGGGAAGGATAGGTTATATAACCAATTTTCCGCCTTTTTGCGAAAGGTGTAGAACGAAATCATTCTTTTTACCCCACCGGTATCCATTATTTTGTGCTGTAATCATAGCATAAAATTTGACAATTGTCAAATATATCTGGCCGAATGGCGAAATAGTAGCTTAAATGGTACTTTTTCTGCAAGGAGCGTAAAAGAGAGCCGGAAAAAATATCCCCAGTCCGGTAATCAGGGGAAAAGTAGAGCCTCTTTATTGACCAGTCCCTCAAAAAAGGCTATGATTACAATAGTCTGTAAGGGATTTTATTTTTTTATCGCTAATTTTTCGCCTATGTCCTCCTCTCTCGGATTCGTGGCTGCAAATCAGGAAGTTATCGCGATGGTCCTGTCCGTATTCGTCCTTATGCTTTTAGGTCTCTCCCTTTATCTCTACCGGGAGCTTTCAAGGCTCAAGAGAGGTGCCCAAGTCCTCTTCTCCGGGAAGAACGCTCAGGATCTGGAGGAAGTCATCATGGGACAGATCGGGAAGATCAAGGAAATCGAGGGCAATATCATCGCGCTCAAGGACGCCGACCAGCGTATACTCCAGCAGCTCTCCTTTGCCGTACAGAAGGTCGGTATGCTCCGCTTCAATCCTTTCGGCAACGAAGGAGGTAACCAGAGCTTCGCGGTCGCCTTGCTTGACAACTACGACTCAGGTGTTATCATACTAAGTCTTTATTCCCGCGACGGTGTCCGCATCTATGCCAAGCCGGTCAAGGAAGGAAAATCGGAATATCAGCTTAGCAAGGAGGAGGAGGAGGCTCTGCAGATAGCGATGAAGGGGTAAAGGCAGCGATGCCTTTTTGTTCGTTATTCCGGCTTGCTTATATTCATAAATCAAATATAGATGGAGAAAATCGAGGAAAATAAAAAGAAGATGCTCGAGATCGAAGAGGCGGTCGTGGTAAAGGACCTGGCTCTCCGCATGGAGATCAAAGTGACCGATCTTATCGCGGAGCTCATGAAGAATAAAGTCTTCGCGACGCTCAATGAGAAGATCGATTTTGAGACGGCGGCCATCGTAGGCGATGACCTCGGTTTTGAGATTGTCCGCAAGAAGTCGGATCTTGAGAAGAACCGGATGATGCTCAAGGGCCGGGATTTCGGTACCGGCGCTACGAAACGTCCGCCGGTGGTGGTGGTCATGGGGCATGTCGATCACGGGAAGACCACGCTCCTCGACAAGATCCTTTCTACCAATGTGGCGGCGGGAGAGCACGGCGGCATTACCCAGAACGTCAGCGCTTATCAGGTGAAGAAGAAAGGCGAAGTCATCACTTTCATGGATACGCCGGGGCACGAAGCTTTCCATTCCATGCGCGAACGCGGGGCGTATATCACGGACCTGGCGGTGATCGTGGTGGCGGCGGATGACGGGGTAAAGCCGCAGACAAGGGAAGCGGTGGCGTTCGCCAAGAACGCGGGGCTGCCGATCATCGTGGCTATCAACAAGATCGACAAGCCGGAAGCGAACGTGGAACGCGTGAAGAAAGAGCTTTCGGAGATCGATCTTATGCCGGAAGAATGGGGCGGCAAGACGGTATGCGTGAATATCAGCGCCCGGACCGGCGAAGGCGTGGACAATCTCCTGGACATGATCATCCTCTATGCGGATATGGAAGAGCTCAGGGCCGATCAGGATACGTTCGCGGAAGGATTCATCATCGAGTCGCACCTGAGCCCTAAAGTGGGGCCGATGGCGACGGTACTCATCCAGAACGGGACTCTGAGCGAAGGCGACTTCGTGGCGGCCGGTATGATTTCCGGCCGGGTGAAGACCATGAAGGACTTCAAGGGCGAAGCGATCGAGGACGCGACTCCGTCCATGCCGATCACTATCCTGGGTCTTGCGGAAGTGCCGCGGTCAGGGATGGTCATCAAGGCTTATCCGACGCGCAGCGCGGCGGAGGCTGCCGCACAGGCATTCAGGGAGAGATCAGCAGGCGTTTTGGGCGGAGGCAATGTGCTCAGTGTCTCCAGGATCCAGGAGATGGCGGAGAACGGCAAGATCAAGAAGCTCAATCTCATCATCAAGGCGGATACCAAGGGGTCCTTAGAAGCGATCGTGCAAATCCTCGACACCATCCAGGTAAGCGGCGTGGCCGTGCAGATCCTCAAGGCCGGCGTGGGCGAGATTACCGAATCCGACGTGAAGATGGCGCAGTCTTCCGATGCCAAGGTCATCGGATTCAACAACATCGTGGACGCCAATGCCCGCAAGCTCGGCGAGAAGGAAGAGGTGGAATTCAAGCTTTTCAATATCATCTATGAACTGGTGGCATACGTCAAAGAAGAATTATCCGATCTCCTGGAAGCGGAGACGGTGCGCACGGATTTGGGCAAGATGAAAGTGATTGCCATCTTCAAGCTGCCTAAAAAGTCGGCCAAAGCCATCGATATGATCTTCGGGGCGAAAATCGAGAACGGGAAAGCGGAAAAAGGCGCGCGTCTCGAGATCCTGCGCGGCGGCGAGAAAGTCGGCGAAGGCATCCTTACCGAGCTGCAGCACAACAAGAAAGCGGTCGGCGAGCTCAAGTCCGGGAACAATGCCGGCATCACCTTCAAAGGTGACGTGGTTGTGAAGGAAGATGACATGATCGCGGTCTATAAAGAAGAGAAGATAAAGAGAGTCATCAAATAAGGCAAAAGCATGAGCGACAGGATAGCAAAAGTGAATAAGCTCCTCAAACAGGAAGTCGGGAAACTGATCCTGGAAGACGTGGATTTCGCGCCGAATATGGTAGTGACTGTCATCAAGGCGGACGTCTCCGCGGACCTGCGCTACGGCGATATATATGTGAGTGTCATGCCCGAGGAGAAGGGGCAGGAAGCGCTGGATACTCTTTCCGGCTCGGTTTATGGCATGCAGCAGAAGATCAACAAGAAGCTCAACATGAAGCCGGTGCCGATGATCCGTTTCCGGCTCGATACGAGCGGCGAGAAAGTAGAACATATCAACCAGCTAATAAGAGATAATAAGGAGAGACCGTCGGCGATATGACTGGGTCTTTTTTATATGAACATATGCGGGAAATCATCGATACAATCCGAAGGAGCGAAAAAATCCTGATTCTCAGCCATAAGAACCCTGACGGCGATGCCTTGGGGTCTTCTCTGGGGCTGGCTTTGGCACTCCGGAAAATCGGCAAGAAAGCAAGCTGTTACTCGGTGAATAAGATTCCGCCGGTGTTCGGTTTTCTTTCGGGAGTAGAGATGTTCCGTAGTGAGCCGGAGTTTTCGGATTATGACTTGGTCATCCTTCTCGACTGCGCCATCTTCAAGCGGACCGGCATCGAGGATTTGCCCGCCCTTATCGCTTCTTTCGACGGACTGGTTGTCATCGACCATCATCCGCGTACGGAAGTGGAAGAATGGCCGAAGCGGTCGGAATGGATCGATGAGAAGAAGGCGGCGACGGCAGTGATGATCTACGAGCTCCTCGGAGAGATGGGGGTGACGCTCGATAAGGATATCGCGACCGATCTTCTTACCGGCATCTTTACTGATACGGGCGGGTTCCAGCACAACAATACCGACGAGGTGGCGCTCAAGGCGGCCGCCGGACTCATGAAGAAAGGCCCGCGCATCGACAAGATCGCCAAGAGCATCTTCAGCAGCAAGAATATCGCCGCTATAAAATTGTGGGGAAGGGCGCTTTCACGCCTCGAGACGGACACGGAGACCGGCATGGCGGTCTCGTATGTGAACCTCTCGGATATCGAGGAGGCCGGTGCCAATTCGGACGACTTGGCGGGGCTGGTGAGTCTCATCAATACCGTATCCGATGCCAAATTCTCGCTCCTCCTTACGGAATACGATGACCAGAAGATCAAAGGAAGTCTGCGGAGCGAAGAGTACAAAGGAGTGGATGTTTCCGAGATAGCTCGCCAGCTCGGGGGAGGCGGCCACAAGCTCGCTTCCGGATTCGAGATGGACGGCGATCTTCGAAAGAGCGTGGAGCGGATCACGAGCCTGGTCCTGAGCCTCAAAGAGAAAGAAAAGGATAGGGAGAAGATCAAGATGGAATAAAAGACAACCGCAGAAAGAAGGTTGTTTTTTTGACTGTCGTCCCGAGCCGGGCATGGCGGACGAAGCAGCATCCTATGATCGGCAGATAAAGAAAATCCGTAGGACGGGAAGTATGGTTGCCGATGGGATTGCGACGCTTCCGCTACTGTTCAGGCTTGCAATCCCACGCGCTTCGCCTCCGGCACCCCTCTTGAGAAGGGAGCGGGATCCGGTGTGTATTGTCATTGCAAGGAGGTACTCCAATTTACCCTCGACTTGATCTGGGGTCGCAATCTCATTATCGCCAGACGTTACTCAAGTCCCTAAGCTTGTGCATTCCCTCATCCCTTCTTAGGATTAACTACCGTAAAAAGGATCCATTGTCTCGTATCCATAGAGGTATCCTTGAATATTGCCCTTTCCCCTATCTCCTCTATACTTAAAGCATAAGCATTAAGCTACGCATATGAGGTTCGGAATGCATATTTCCATCGATGGAGGCGTAGACCGATCGCCGCTACGGGCGGCGGAAGCGACTTGCGAATGCTTCCAGATATTCTCCCGTTCCCCGCACGGCGGTCCGGCGCGGAGCTTGGGCGATAGAGAAATAAAGACTTTCCGGGAGAATATGAAAAAAGCCCAGATCAAGGAATGTTTCATCCATTCGCCTTACTATATCAATTTCGCCTCTGAGAATAACCGCATCTATTACGGCTCCGTCGGCGCTATCCGGAGCGAGCTCGAGACGGCCGATCTCCTGGGGGTGCGAGGCGTGGTTACTCATCTGGGCAGTGCCCGGGATTTGGGCACGGAGGCGGCTGGCAAGAAGCTTACCGAAGGGCTGGTAAAGGTTTTCACCTCGCCTTCTTCTGCCAAAGAGTCCAATCCCTCAGTCTCTAAATTCAAGGCCAAGCTGCTCCTTGAGATCACGGCCGGATCGGGCAATATCATGGGCGATACCTTCGAGGAAATTGCTTATGTCATCAAGGAAGCGGAGAAAATCCTGGGCAAGGATACGCTGGGGGTGTGCTTCGATACCGCGCACGCTTTCGCTTCCGGGTATGATCTTCGGACGCCCGCGGCGGTCAAGAAAACCTTTGGGGATTTTAACCGGATCGTGGGGCTCGGGCGGATAAAGCTCATCCATCTCAATGATTCGGCGGCGGATCTCGATTCGCATGCCGACCGCCACGCTAATATCGGCAAAGGAAAGATCGGCAAGGAAGGCATCGCGGCAATCCTGAAGGAGCTTGAAGAATACGACCTTCCTTTTGTCCTGGAAACTCCTTCGCATGGGAGCGGCAAGGATTTGGAACTGCTGAAAGAGATGCGGGAAGAGATATGATATTTGAAAAAGTCCGTGCGAATACTTAAGTGAGATAACTGCAGAACATATGTCTGAATTCGGGCTTAAATTTGATAATAAGAAGAATCTCATCGTCCCGGTTGAAGGCGAGCATGGGGATCCAGAAAAGGAATTCTCGGAGGAACCCCTGCGAGAATCCTTTGAAGGAGATTATGAAGTCGAGGAGTTCCGGTATGACGAACCGGCGCCGGAAGGAGAAATAAGAGCTCTTCAGGGAGAGATCGAGGACCGTGTCGCCAGGCAAGCAGTCGCGATGGGGATTACGGATGAGAAGGAATTGCGCGAGTTTCTGGATCTTGCCGAGCTCGATCTGGTTAGCTTGGGCAAGGAAAGATTAGAACCGCTGCATCTCAAGAGAGGCGAAACGGCTTTTATCCGGGAAAGTCTGGACGAGGCGCTTTCGAAGTGCTGGAGGAATAAGTCCGGCAAGCTGATAGCAGAGTCTGCAAACGCGGACAAGCTTGTCAGGTTCGCGGAATTTGTAGCTCATAATCCGAAAGCAATCACTGCTCTCATGCTTGCCGATTATTGCCTTACTTTCGGTCCGGTAGCTCTCAAAGAGCTGGCTGGTGCCGGCGTAGAGGTGGAAATGGAAGGTGGCAGGAAGGTGGCTCTAAGCGAGCTTACCGCTCCGGAGAATCTCAGGCTTATCGATCAGACCGCCTCTATCGGGACGCCGGTCGATATCATGAATGCTTATTCTCCCCAGACCGAATTCAAGGGTGAAGGAGGTTTCGGCTTCGGTTTTTCAATCCAATCCAAGGAAGGCAGTAATAATACCGTGCAGAAAACTATCTATCTGGATCATATCTACTGGAATTCGATGCAGATAGAGAAGATGGATAGCGACTTGAAGGAGGCCGGAATCCATCTCAGTATGGAGTCAGGCGGATGTTCTTTGGAGGAATTTCTGGCTGATCAGGAAAAGATCATTGATATCTTTTCCCGGGATCTCGGAATAGAAAGAGAAAAGACGGCTCACTTTTTTGGAAATCTATTCTTCTGCGATACCTCCAAGCTCTCAGTGGTCCCTTATGAGGACTTCGAAGTCAACCTTGATCTGGATACGGACAAGACGTTGCCGCTCCACGAGAAAAAGGCCGAAGTCTATGAGCAATTCCGGGTAGATGAGAACGGGAGTCGTGATATGGAAAAGTGGCTTAAGGCTGAAAAAGAATTGGAAAGATGGTGGAGCGAGATCCACCCGGAAAATGATATGAGCTTCGATGAGGCGCTTTTCAAGGAGCGGGAATATCATGATGAATCGCCGATGACAAAACTAGAGAGGTTAAAATATAACGAGAAGATGACAGAGAATTTCAATAATAGCGAAGCCTTCCGGGCGATGTTTCTCGAGGACATGGAAGAAGCCGGATATCCCTTGGAGGATGTCAAGAAGATAGCAGAGGAGAACCCGAAACAGGTGTTCGAAATCATCTCGGAAGTCATCGGTAAGAATGTGGATTACTATCGGACGGAATGGCTTGTGCTTACGGCTTGGTATCATGCCAATAAACTTCCCGACGGCACTCCGGGAAAAAAACTTATCCAAGATGCGAGCATCGCATTCAGTGAGAAAAAATACGATAACGATGTACCTTATGAAGCTCTTTCGAGCGGCAAGACGGTCTGTCATGGCTACGGCAGGACTTATACCGCCGCTTTTGCATTTGCCAAAGACATCCTGGCGCAGGAGGGGGTAAAGAATCTTGATGGCGTGGTCTGTCTGTGGACGACCTCAGATGCCCAGAACCATCTCTGGAATGTCCTGGTTACCGTGGATGATGACGGGACTCTGGTAATAACCTACATCGATCCCACTTGGGATGACGCCGGCGCCGGACTTAATGCCGTGGATGACGAGCATTATTACGGAGCGCTCAGGGGAAAGATCGAGTATGAGCATGCGGCGGCGCTGGAAAATATAAAGCAATGGAATTCCGTAGTCCTTCAGCAAAAACTCATGGATATCGTTGCTATGAATGATCTGTCAGAATACGATCCGCGGTCTCACAAGAAAGAGGTCCGGGTCAGGCTAGATAAGGAAGCGTATGCGGCTTATAAGAGGAGCAAAGATGGAAAAGAAGGAATAGCAGCAGGGTCGAGTTCTGACGAAGAAAGTCCGATTGCACGGATTATGGAGATAATCCGAAGCAGCAAGGACGAAGAGAAGATTGCCCAGGCACAGGAAGAAATCCGAAAGGCAGCGTAGGAAGAAACTTTCGATGCAGGTATCGGCTAAGAGGTCCGGCGCGTGAAATGTCGTCGGACCTTTCGCCTTTTTCGGATTATATGTTAGAATTTAAGTGAATTGATTTGATAAATTAAGGATCTTTCGTCAATGAAAAAAATAGATAAAAAGCAGATAGTCGATGTCGTCCTCCGGGTGGAAAAGGCGTTGGAGGCCGTACGGAGGCGAAGGAAGGTTATCCTGCTCTTGTTCATCCTGCTGATGGCGGCGGTCGTCTGGTCGTCTGGCCGTACGGATGATACATCCGGCGTAGGCACGGGAAAAGACGTGGGCGCGGTCCTTGCAGGACAGGCTGGCGGGCTGGGTGAGGCCGAGGCTGCTTCGGAAGAGCCGAAGATGTCGGCGTCCGTAGCCAATATCGCGAAGGTCTTGGCGAGTCTGGGACATAGCAAAGCCCTGAATGCGCTGCGCTCGAGCGGCGAAGCGCCGCGAAAGAGCGCGGTCCTCAAGGTGCCGGGAGAATTTGACACTATTCAGAAAGCGGTCGACGCGGCGGTTGCGGGAGACGTGGTTGCGGTAGCTGCCGGGACTTATAAAGAGAATATCCTGATGAAAGACGGTGTAAGCGTTGTCGGCGAACGTGCCGAGACCACTATCTTGGACGGTGACAAGAAAGGCAATGTCGTCGCTTTCAAGAATGTAAGCGACAGGAATACCAGGCTCGAGAATTTCAGCATCAAGAATGCAGAAGTGAATCTGAGCGGCGTCCTCGTAGAGAATTCCTCTCCGCTCATCAACCGCAATATCATCTTCGGGAACGATTATGATATCTATATCAAGGGCGATTCCTCCCCTCTTATCCAGCGTAATGTCCTCGAGCAGAGCAAGGCGGGGGTGCAGATCTTCAACTTGGAAAAAGCGGAGGATTCCGATCCGATCATCGTCGACAATCTCATCTATGCCAACAAGAAAGGAATCAATCTCTATAACGGCAAGGCGACTATCGAGCACAATACCATCAGTTATAATGGCGACTACGGGATGGAAGCAGGCGCGACTTTCGGAATGTACCTTACGAATTCCGATGCCGTAATATCGGACAATATCATCACTGACAATGGCACATGCGAGATCTGCAGCGGCATCTATATCGATGACCGGAGTACCGATGTGAAGCTCAGTTACAATGATATCTGGAACAATCAGAACAATTATATCTGCTATGGCGGATGCGTGCTGGACGAGACTAATCGTTCGGAAGATCCCCTCTTCGCAAACGGACTCTTATTCGATTTCACTCTCCAGGCGGAATCTCCTCTTCTTACGGCAGGTTCCGACGGGCAGAGACTGGGGGCAAGATTATGAAAAAAGACGAACTGGGAAAGATAAAGGCCGCCGCTGAGAAATGCAAGAAGTGCAAGCTTTGCGAGGGGCGCAGCCGCCTCGTTCCCGGGGATGGCAGTTCCGAGGCCAGGATAATGTTGATTGGGGAGGCACCGGGCAAGAATGAGGATCTGCAGGGGCGGCCATTCGTAGGTTCCGCCGGTAAGATCCTGGCGGATCTGCTCGCGAGCATCGACCTTCAGCGCGAGGATGTCTATATTACCAATGTGGTGAAATGCCGGCCACCGATGAACCGCGACCCTCTGCCGGAAGAAATCAGCTGTTGTGCGGAATATCTGGAGCAGGAGGTGGATATCATCAGGCCGGAACTCATCGTCCTTCTTGGGCGGCATGCCATGGAGCATTTCCTGCCGGGACTCAAGATTTCCGTAGATCATGGCAATCCCAAGCGCCGGGGCGGACAGGTATATTTCCCGGTCTATCATCCGGCGGCGGCTATCTATCAGCGCTCGCTCATGGAAACGGTCCAGAAAGATTTCCAAAAGATTCCCAAGATACTCAAGACAATCAAGAAAGAGAAAGACCAGCCCTAAAGCTGGTCTTTTTGGCGGTTATCCGGTGCCGTCGCAAACCATTTTCTTATTGACCGAGGGCTTTTTTTGTGTTAGTTTTAGTATTGTTCGAGGATAATGGCCTGATGACCGAGTAGTTAGGTAGCGGTCTGCAAAACCGCGTAGATCGGTGCA
>CAZDCJ010000002.1:0-49676 GCA_964503935.1 uncultured Candidatus Saccharibacteria bacterium | reverse complement strand
TAGGACAACAGGTTCTGGTCCTGTTTATTGGGGTTCGAATCCCTATCCCCGAGCAGACAATTTTTGTGAAAGCGACCCTTATGCGTCGCTAAAGCAAGTCAGAACCACCAGTGTAAAATCTGGTGGTTTTTGTGATAGAAACGGGTATCGAACTCAACGGCAATATTTCTGTGCAACCGACCGGTTCGCATCCCATTGCCTTAGGATAAAACAAAAAGCGCATACGTTGTGTGCTAATAAACCAAGTAAGTTTGTAAGCAATCACTACGCATGCGCTTGAGAAATCTCTTGCGACCAAAGCGATATTGGTATAATTTTATCCCTTACCAACTCGTGGCGTTGGATTGTACTGATATTATCGCAACTTTTTAAAAAAAACTGCAGTACAGAGTGATTAAGATGTATTGGTTGTTATTTGATGTTATTAGACTACAGGCTAGTAATATGTCAATTTATAAGGAAAAATGATAAAATGTACATATAAAATAATGATATGTTACAAATAAAAGACATAAATAATCCAGATCTATTTCAAAATCTCTGCCACCAGCTTTTAGCCGCTGAGTAGCCGAGCGATTTTCAAGTTGTTGATGATAGCTCAGGAGATGGAGGAAATGATGGTTATATACTTTCTCAGAAACGTTTATATGCGATTTACTGTCCTGAAAAGCCAAAGACACGTACTAAAGTTGATTACCAAAGAAAGATTCGTGATGATTTAAAAAAGGCTAAACGGCTACGGGATGAGCTTTATGATATAAATGATTGGGTTTTTGTTACTCAGGGTGTTCCATATAAGTAATGTAAGGAGTTCACTGTCTTTGAGACTGCTTGGTCTTCCTACTGAGACGGATCTGACTTTGGGCAGATTATCATCTAGCCAGACGAACAATTTTGTGATATCTTCTTTATTAAGAGCAAGCATGATCGTATCTTAAGGGTTATTGCAAGTAACCTTAATTATACAAGAGTGCTTGTTTTTTGTTGAGGGTTAGCGGAAAGGGGAATTTCGATATTCACGTACTGGTAGAATCGAAATCGAGCATGTGCCTTTTACTGGACGTAAACGTAGGAATGATATTAAAGTAGTTCGATTATCTAAGGGTTCCCTTATAGCGACAGGTATCGGTCCAAGAGGAAGGGAAGTCAGCTATGATGATTTCCTGGCAGGTAAAATGCCTCAACTATGATTAAGAGTTAATGCTTTGATAGAGTCAATGACTTTGGAAACGATCCAGACTCATTGTCTCTTTTTTATCGTCGAATAACTCTTCCAACATCGTCCCAGTCCCCGCGCAGATGAGAAAGCAGCCTTGAAGAGCTACTTTTTCATATATCATCGAATTTCTGCTCCGGCTGAGATCAAGTTCCATAGAAACAGCCCGAAGCGGGCTGTTTCTATGTCTTTTTTCCGCAAGATAACATCGGGATATCGCGTCGCCGTTCAAGTCTTGCTTATGGTATCATCGGCGCTTCCCTTCGGCATTATCGACATGATGATATAGATCGAACCGGCAAGTAGCGCATATATCCCCATCACCCAGATGAATGCGAGACCTGCCGTAACCGGATATCGGAAGACCACTATTCCCGCGATGATACCGATCAAGCCGCCGGCTATGAGAAGCACCCTGTGCGAGCTGCTATAACCTTCGCCAAAAGCGATGGCGATTTCCAGGATACCGCGGATGATGAAGGTCGATGCGATCAGTAGTATCAGGGCGGCCAGGCTTATGCCCGGATTACTGAAAGCATAGATTCCCACGATAACCTCGAAGATGCCGGCTGCGACTATCAGCCAGCGATAACCGTCGGCGCGACTCTTGTCCGTAAGTCCGCTGAGAAGATTGGATACGCCTGACAAGAGGATCAGAAGAGCAAAGATAAAGACCAGAGTCACGAACGTCATTCCCGGCCAGCTGATCGCGAGGAAGCCGAAGAGAAGGAACGCGATGCCTCTTATGAGCAAAAATGCCCGAAAATTATCGTATGTCATATTTTTCTGTTAATTATTAGATTTATATCGATAAGGATATAAATTGCATAATCAACTTTCTGGATGCGGCAGATCCGGCTTAGGAGAGAGGTTTTTCGGCGACAGACAGGCATACTGACACATTAAATCGGATAAGCAGAACATAACTATCAATCGATGGGAGTGAATATGCAGCGTGCCTTATATCTTATCTTATTTTTGATAAATGCTCAACTTTGTCGCCGGTAGTGCCAGAGGCCGATATGGAGACACGTGCTGGCATTCCGGATTTCCGGTTAATCGAGTCTTAAGACATGGTAGGCGCGGTAATCTTCCGGGACAGCCGGTCGCGAACCGGTAGAAACATTGGCTGGAAACTGACTGATGCCAGTGCCGTGAATCGGAGGCATCGATGGATAGTCACTTTATCCCCGAGAGGATGAAATCGAGGTCTGACCTTCCGATCCTTATGGTCGGATATCTTCGTATCGTACGGAAGTCCCTCTGCCGAGGCGGCAATGAGAGCAGGCGGAGGCGGACGGCAGGTTTTTTCCGAAGAAGCACAAAAGCCACCCGAATCTCCGGGTGTTTTCATTTTCGTCTTATCCGGCGTATGATGGAAGAAATAGTCCCGTCGGAGAATAAACCGGACAAAGTCAGATTCCTTCATTAATTCCATAATAAATCATATGAAAAAGCTATCTAAGAATCCTCAGATCAACAGCATCTATGCCGAAATATACATCGTCGTCGTGGTGTTCATAATGCAAAACATGGGCGCGCCGGACACGCCCGATACCTTTTTTGCTCCCGTCGCCGCCTTGTCCCTGTTCGTGCTTTCCGTAGCAGTCATGGGCTATTTCTTTTTCGGCGAACCTCTTTGGCTCTATCTGGATGGAAAGAAGAAGGAGGCCGTATCCTTCTTTATGCGAACCGTCATAAGTTTTGCCGTAATAACCGCACTCGTTCTTATCGTCGTATCCATTCAGCCGAGATGATTCCAATCGATGTCAGATTCTTTGGATACGGGTTTCAATATTGTGCTTGGTTCTGAACCATAAAAGATACCCAGGCCGTCTGGGTGTTTTTATTTGGGTAAGCCAGGACCAGGAAGCCGGATTTTCTCTTGAGGATCCATTGGCCGTCTCGCCGGCATTCCGGAAAATCAGAGCTGATATGATCCATAGCACCATGAAGAACATGTCCAGGCCGAAGACGGCTGCGACGCGGGGAGAAAAGTCGGGCTTCCGATAGGTGAACGCGAGCACAGGGACTAATATCTGGGCGATTGCTATGGCGGATAGCGTGCGCGACATTCCTTTTGGCCGGAGATTCGCGGCTGCAGCGCCGATAAGCCCGATGGCGATCACACAGTTCATGTGAAATTCCATACTGCCTGGGGAAAATCTTCCCGGTCGGTTTCCCGTAATATCCGCCTGATATCGGATAATGGGAATGACGCGGACGCCGTGCCGGCAGATGCGGCCCCTGGGGCGGAAAAAGGAATAGGCTTGGCGGGCGATCAGCCAGGACAGGTTCTGGCGCCTTTTACTCCGGTTTCCAAATTCATCTTTACGAGATATCTTCGGGAGGGCATGAGCGGGGAAGACGTGAGGCAGCTGCAGATATTCCTCAATCGCAGCGGCTTTATCTTGGCCGGTCTGGGATACGGTTCGCCCGGGCACGAGACGGCTTATTTCGGCAGGGCTACCCGGCAGGCCCTTATCCGATTCCAGAGGAAACATGACCTCCGTCCCTATCTGGGAAAGGCAGGTCCATCTATTCTTAAGCTGCTGAATAGTCTTTCGTAGCTCGAAAGCCATGGGGTTTCATGATGTATCTGCGTCGGGACAGTAACGCGTATATCTAAGGACCGTAAGGACCGCATCTTGCGGTCCTTTATCTTCCAGTCGGGCATAATCATAAGGACTGTTTTTTGGGGGTGTGCATATCTGGTTTACAATCCTCGGATCCTCCCATAGAATAGGAGGATAACCCTTAAATCAAATCTATGAATCCCATAAAAGACCTGGTAAATGAGCATAGTCTCATAAGGATGATGCTTGCGGTCCTCAAGGGCATGGATGAGAGGATCGTGAGAGATAAGAAAGTTCCGACTGGGGATGTCAGGAATGCTTTGGCATTCCTGCGGGAATTTGCCGACAGATGCCATCACGGTAAGGAGGAAAAGCTGCTCTTTCCGATGATGAGGAAGAACGGCATCAAGGAAGAAGCCGATCTGATGGATCTGCTCACGAAGGAGCATGCTGAAGGAAGGGGATACATCCAGAATATGGAGGAGGCGGCGGAAAAAAGAGATGAAAGCGAGAAGAAGTTTGCCGAGGGCTTTATCTCGAACTCGCAGAGATACGTCGCTCTTCTGGACCAGCACATCGCGACGGAAAACGGAATCCTGTTTCCGCAGGCGGAGCATTTCCTGTCGGAAGCGGAACTCGGAGAATTGGAGGAAAAATTCGAGCGGTTGGAGACGGAAGTGATAGGCATCGGACGCCATGAGGAGCTCCATGAGATGCTTGGCAGACTGAAAGAGACTTATGCCTGATGTTTGCCATATAGCATAAAACAAGCTATCATGGAAGGACTAAGATGTTTCTTGGCACATTGGAAAACGCATCGGGCAGATTCTGCAGGTTTCATAGGAAAGCAGGAAGGCACAGTATCGTTATCGTCACGACGATCTTAATCCCTAGCTTAAATTTATGAGACTTTTTTTGTCCTCGCAGAGCGTAATGGTCATCATCATATTGATAGGACTCTTGCTTTTTGGCGGAAGCCTGCTCTTTTTTGCGTTGCGAGAGGCCGATCAGGTCGCGGAATTCTATAGTACATCCTGGACGGCGGGCCGGCGCTGCGGGGACGAAACCCTGCCATACAAGGATCCTTCTCTGCCGCCGCAGGAAAGAGTAAGAGACCTTCTGTCACGCATGACTTTGGAAGAGAAGATCGGACAGATGATGCTTGTGGAAAGAGGCAGTCTCGCCCGTTCGGATGATATCGAGAAATATCATCTGGGAGCGCTGTTCTCCGGCGGAGGGAGCAATCCTTCAGATAACACTTCGGAGGGGTGGCGGAAGATGACGGCCGGATACCGGGCGGAGGCGGATCAAAGCTGTCTGGGCATTCCGCTCCTTTATGGGGCGGATGCTGTGCACGGTTTCGGTAATCTGTCTTCGGCTACGATATTTCCCCAAGCGATCGGTCTTGGGGCGGCTAATGATGCGGAGCTGGTTGGCAAAGTGGCTGCGGCGACGGCGGAAGAAGCGGCAGCAGTGGGGGTCAACTGGAACTTTTTTCCGTCGGTGGACGTGGTGGGTGATGTACGCTGGGGGCGTACTTACGAGACTTTCGGTTCGGACCCGCAAAAGGTGGCGCTCCTGGGCACGGCTTATGTCAGAGGCTTTCAAGGCAGCAGATATGCCGGAGTACATTCTATGGCCACTGTAAAGCATTTCATAGGAGCGGGGGCATCCCTTTGGGGAAGTTCGCCGAATGAATCTTTTGGCATCGACCAGGGGAATTCTCTTATCAGCGAAGAAGAATTGCGTCGGGAGCAGCTGCCGCCTTTCGCGGCCGCCGTGGATGCAGGAGTGGGCAGCGTAATGGTAGGACTGGGAAGCTGGAACGGAGAAAAGCTTACCGGTAGCCGCTATCTGCTTACCGATGTCCTCAGAGGAGAGATGGATTTTGTAGGGTTTGTGGTAAGCGATTGGTACGGCGCCTCGGGTCTTGCGGATGACGAATGCGAATCCTGGATAATGGCGGTAAATGCCGGAGTGGATATGGTGATGGTTCCCGATGAGTACGAGCGTTTCGCTTCCTGCATGAAAGCTTCCCTTCGCGACGGGAATATGACTTCTTCCCGTATCGACGGAGCGGTTTCGCGCGTCCTTCTTGCAAAATTCGCGATGGGGCTCTTCGAAGCATCCGATACTCTTCCGGAAATTTCCTTGATCGGGTCTCCCGGACATCGGGAACTGGCTCGCGAAGCGGTGCGCCGATCTTTGGTGCTTCTTAAGGACGCGGAGGGGATATTGCCACTCTCAAAGGATTTGCCTCGCCTCGCGGTAGGCGGATCGGCGGCAGATAACCTGGGCCGGCAGGCGGGAGGATGGACGATAGGTTGGCAGGGTGGCGAGGGTAAGACGATAGAGGGAACAAGTATCCTGGGAGGAGTAAGACAGGCGGTGTTGGGAGGTACTCAGGTGGAATTCAGTGAGAAGGGAGAACTTGCACTGTTGCCGGGAGAAAAGTTCGCAGTCGGTATCGCGGTAGTGGGAGAGAAGCCTTATGCGGAAGGGTGGGGAGATAACGCGCATCCGGCTCTTTCCTACGAGGATCTGGAAACGATCCGGAAGATGCGGGAGAGATGCGAGCGTATGGTGGTGGTTATCGTTTCTGGCCGGCCGCTCGATATTAAGGAGAATGCCCGGGGATGGGATGCGGTCGTGGCGGCATGGCTGCCCGGAAGCGAGGGGGAGGGAATATCGGATATCCTATTCGGCGACTATCCTTTTACAGGAACCCTGCCGGTCGATTGGGAGATATGATCGTTCGGGCTGAGGAAATCCAGAATCGCAGAGGTTTTGTAAATTCATAGGATTAGTCGTATAATGGAGATGAAGCGGAGGGTATCGGATTAATCCTTAATCTAAACAGAGTATGAAGATCTTAGCGGTGTTCATGGCAATCGCACTGGCGATTCCAGCGCTTCCGGCATGGGCGGAAGAAGAGATAGGTACGACGACCGATCCGACGGCTGCAAGTACGGCAGTTACGGACGAAGAAGTGACAGACGCTGTCCTTATGGCTACGGAAACGGATGATGAAGATGAGAACGTCGAAGAAGTTGAAGACTTGGAGGGGGTGGAAGTCGAAGAAATCACCAAAGTTCCCTCGAATTTCGGCCTCTGGTGGAGAAGTGTCCGTGAGACATTGTCTCTTGCTCTTACCTGGGATGAGATGAGCAAAGCAGAGAAGGCCCTCAAGTTCGCGGAAGAGCGGATGCGGATCGCTAAGATGATCGCCGAGCAGGCTCCGGATGACGAGAAAGCGCAGGAAAAGGCACAGAGGATGATCGAGAAGGCAGAGAGATTCATGGAGAAAGTCGAGGCGAAGAAAGATAAATGGAGCAAGAACAAGAGTCGGGAGGAGATAGATGGCCTGGTGGCGGATATCGCCACTCA
This sequence comes from uncultured Candidatus Saccharibacteria bacterium, assembly GCA_964503935.1. Lineage (GTDB taxonomy): Bacteria > Patescibacteriota > Minisyncoccia > JAHIHE01 > JAGLIN01 > STD2-77. The sequence goes on along the minus strand of CAZDCJ010000002.1, from coordinate 42,497 downwards.
CCAGAGCAATACTGACGTGATCCTGGATGAATTGGAAAAGAAGCTCCCTGAGGATAAGGCGGAGGCTCTCCGCGAGCTCCGGGAAAAGAGATCCGAATCGAGTCAGCGCCTCTTGAATGCCATTTCGAATGAGAATATCTCAGAAGAGACCAAGGCACATCTGGAGGAAGTGAAAGCGCGCATCGAGGAGCATTTGGAAGAGGTCAAAGGATATAATGAGCAGCGCCAGGCTCTCCAAGAGCAGATGAGGAGCGGAGTAGAAGGCGCGGCGGAAGACCTTGAGGCGCTCAGGGAGGAAAGGCAGACCCAGATCCAGGTAAGGACGGAAAGCGTCAAGGAGATAAAGACCCAGCTCGAGGAACAGGCAGCCGCGGGAGATGAATCGGCGCAGAAGAAGTTGGAAATCATAGAGAAGATCCAAGAAAGGGCGCAGGAAAGGGTGGAGAACCAAGAAAGAGTTGAAAGCGGGAGTGGCATAGGCAACCAAGAGAGGACAGAGAATCGGGAAAGGATAGAAAGCCAGTCCCTACAGCAGACTGGCGCGGGCGAGGATATAGAAGAGATCGAAGCTACGAATCCCGTCAATACGGACAAGATAAAGGATACCGTAGAAAAGGAGATAAACGCTTCTGGAGACAAGAAAAGCGGACGATAAACTCAAGATACCCTCCTTTTGATATCAGGGAAGCTCCGATGAGGTCGGAGCTTTTCATATGCGTCGGCGGTGCCGGTATTCCGGACGGGCTCTGGCAAGAAAAGGCAAAAAAAGATAGCAGAGGGATTGCTTTTCTGCTATTTTAAGAAGCGAAAGTCAGGTCCTTACCCCGGATTTCTTTATTTCCCAGAGGTATGCCGTAAAGAATATCTTGATCTCTTCCAGGATCCAGGAAGATTCTATCGCCGTCTCGCATCTGCTATTCAGGTAGCAATTGTATTCCATGACTGCCGATAGCGCCCTGCGAAGCATGCCGATGAGATAATTTTCATTCAGATCCGGATGATTTACGGCTTTCTTGATGCTCCTTTTCGTAACTCTTACATGGGTAGGATCCCGTCTATCTTCTGCGCCCAAGACCGAGAGTCCTAAGAATGCCATATTCTTCAATCTGTCTTTTTCTTCTGCGCCTGTGTCCATCTCGTTTATCCTTCTATTGACGAATCTTGCCAGGACGCGATTTTCTTTCTTCTGACTTTCCCCCAATTGCCTGAGGAAGCCGCTGTCTTCTTTTGTTGTGTCAGACGGCAGTATGCTGTAATCCGGTTTCATCTTCATTCCTCTTTTTATTTTTTCAATTCAGGAAAAAAAAGAAACACCAAATTGATTTATTTAATATACCAGTAGATACAGGAAAGGTCAATCCGGGCGGAATCGGGGAATAGATTTGTTGACAATCAGGCAAATTCATGATATCGTAGGGTTACAAAAATGGTCTTAAATAAAAAGAGGGGAATACTGATATGGGAAATATCTAGGGAGTGAAAGCGCTACTGGCATCCATGATGGCAGCAGCATTGATGATATGCGCATTCGTAGGATGCGCAGGCGCTGAGATGGAAGGAATTTACGGAAACAATTCTACTCTCCAGGATGTAGCTCAGAACACCACGATATTTACTTCTCCCCAGCGGCAGGCTCTGCAGGAAGAGCTGCGGCAAGAGGAATTTGAGTGGGATATCGAGCTCAAAGCAAAAGAAAAAATTTTGTATGCCAATCAGAGCGAAGGCTGCGTACCGACAAACTCCAATGTCTATAGGATCGCCTATGGAGAAGGCTTTGCCGATAATGTGAGCGTGCCGGGGAATCTCTCTCGGACTTCGGAAGATGTACAAGTTCTCGCAATGAACTTCATCCGCGATGATCGTATCACGGAAAACGGTACGGGGTATCTGATGAAGGCGCTAGTGGAAACGAATATCACGGCGTACGTGGAAGTCCATGAGGCGTTCGGTCCGGCTTATGTTTATCCAAAACCGGCATATCAGCTTCTGGAACCAGGCGAGAGGATGTTGGTAGACGGACTCGGAGGAGTGCTGCTGCCGGTAGGCGTGGCGCCTGTCGAGGTCGGCTACTGCAAGGTCGAGAAGCCGTGGATATCTCGCGAGTTTACGGGTATCAAAGAGATACGTCTCATCCGCGATGATACCGGTCTCAATTCGTCTCCATATATCCAGATAGATAGCATCATCTACAAGGTAGATGAGTCTTTGGGTAAGAGATGGCCCTCGGTGAATGTCACATGCCATGGCGTCGGGAACGAGAATGCTACGCGCGTAGTCATCAGCAAGCTCACCAAGACCGGACATGCGGAGATCAGATCCTATAGCGCAAACATCCAAGGGAATGATTCAGTAACTATAAATATTCCCTTGAAATCGGAAAACCCAGAACGAATAACGGGCTTCGAAATCGAGAGCCAGGGGCGGGATAATAGCGGTCAGGCGGTCGTAAGATAAAAAATGGGGAAAACCCAGAAAGCGTCCGATCAGTCAAAAATGATGATCGGCGCTTTTTCTTTCTCAAAAATTGACAATATCCGGATTTATTAATATCACGTAGGGTTCCTTAAAAAGATCATGTCGAGCCTTCGGATTTCGTAAAGATTGCGGGATCCGAAGGCTCGATAAAACAGCATAAAAATAAAAGCGAGCGAAAACCATGGAGGTGGGATTATCCTGCTAGATTTCCTAAAAGACGGGGGCGGTCATGAAGAATATGAGATGTATGCAAGTCTCTCAGCTCTTATGAAAATCGCCGATCTCGCGGGGCTGCTGAAAGAGACTGAGGAATACACGAAGAAATATGAAAAGAAGAGGAACTATGACTTCGTTTCCGGCTTCTGCGCTGTCGCCGGCTGGTGCAACTATCAGCTGGGAGAGGCGCAAGAAGATATGGAGACCAAGGTGAATTATTATAAGGCAAGTCGGACGTGGATGGAAAAAGCTCTCATGGCGGTGCCGGAACTGGTTCCGAGCCGGAAGGATTTCGCTACGAGGATCCTTTTTGATGCCAGCAAATTTTTGAAGGAAAGGGAGAAAGAAGACCTTTCAGGCAGCTATTTGTCGGATCAGGGTCTGATGGTCCTCAGAATATTCAACAAACTGGAACAAGGCATTGAACTTTATCGGACTCTCGAGCGGACGAAAAAGGCAGGAGAACCTGTAGAAAGATCGATACTTCTCCTCAAGCTCGGGAATGAATATCTGAGAATGGGATGGTTTGAAGAATCAGGCAAGGAAAAAAAGACTGCAGCCCATTTTGCGTGCGATCAATGGAAAGAAATCGTCGATATGCATAAGAATGGAGCGAAGATATACCCCAATGTCTTATTTATCGCCATAAGAGGACTACTCAATCATGATCCGGAGATACGCAATCATGAGGCAGAGGAACTCTATGATTTGGGCCTGAAACAGATTACCACCAAGTGGGACAGGGATAAATTCAGGAGAAATGATTTCTACGCTGCTATAAAGAGGATAAAAAAGGTGGAAAAAGATCCATTTTTGGGGATAATAATCTGAGAACGGATAAAAGGGGAAAGACACGATCGGGTTGAGGGCCGCTTTTTCCTTAAGGAAAAAGCTAAGAAGACTCTTGATACTGCGAATCTCGAATGATAAATGACGCGAAGAAAATGCCGAACGGTGATTATACCAAGTAGGCTTTTTATTTTGCCGGATTTTTATTGACTTTGCCGGCAAATTGCGTTATCATCAATATACAAAGGAAGCATATCTTCCATACGACTCATGAAGATAAGAGCTGTTTTTTTTAGTTTATGACAATATCATGGCAGAGGAAGTAATTATCCGGTTTGATGAAGTGACATTCGAGTATGTGCACAAGAAGCCGCTCCTTGCGGAGGCGAGTTTTTGCGTGCATAAAGGGGCAAAGATCACGCTGATGGGGCAGAACGGGGCGGGAAAGAGTACCATCTTCAAGCTTATCCGCGGAGAGCTTCAGGCGACCAAGGGCCTCATCTCGATCAATAAAGATTTGTCTATCGCCGCAGCGCCGCAGTCCATGGCGCGGGAAGAAATAGAGCTCACAGTGGCGGAATATTTCGCCAGGGCTTTTGCGGCAGTACAGCCCAACCTCCTGACTCTTGCGAGCAAGGTGCTGCGCGTGGTCAATCTGGAAGTCTCGCCGGACCAGAAAGTGGGCGGACTCTCCGGCGGACAGCAGGCGCGGCTCCGGCTCGCGTTCGCGCTCATTCAGAATCCGGATATCCTGCTGCTCGATGAGCCGACCAACAATCTCGACGACAAGGGGATAGACCATCTCGTGAGTTTTCTCATGGGCTACGACAAGACGCTCATCGTGATCTCGCACGATGCGGGATTCCTCAACTGCTTCACGGAAGGCGTACTCTATCTTGACAGCTTCACCAAGAAGGTCGAGACATATGTCGGGGATTATTTTACTGTGGTCGAGGAGATCAACGCGCGGATCGAGAAGGAGCAGAAGAAGAACGCGCAGCTCGAGAAGCAGATCCAGGACCGCAAAGAGAAAGTGAATTTCTTCGCGCACAAAGGAGGCAAGATGCGCAAGCTCGCTTCCAAACTGAAGGAAGAGACAGCGGAATTGGAAGAGAATATGGTGGAGGTCCGGCGCGAGGATAAGACTATCCGCAGATTCACGATTCCTGCACAGGAAGATATCGGCGGCGATCTCGTGACTATCGATTCGGTGAAAGTGGTGCGCGTCGGAGCCGCGGAAGATAAGCCGGTAGGAAAGGTGCTGCATAAGACATCCAGGCTTCTCGTGACGGGTCCCAACGGGATGGGTAAGAGTACGTTTCTTCGGTCGCTCGTGAGTGGCGAAGGAGAAGGCGCTCGGATCGCCGAAGGGGCGAAAGTCGGATATTATTCGCAGGATTTCTCGACGCTCGATTACGATCAGAATGTGTTCGACTGCTTGAAAGAAGCGATGGGAAGCGGAAATGACGAGCAGTATATGCGGTCGGTCGCGGCAGGATTCCTGATCACGGGAAATCTCATGGCGCATGACATCTCTTATCTCTCTGACGGACAGAAGGGACTCCTCTCTTTCGCGCGGCTGGTTCTCATGAAGCCGGGGCTTCTCATAATGGATGAACCGACCAATCACATCAATTTCCGCCATATCCCGGTCATCGCCGAGGCGCTCAATGCCTATGAAGGGGCGATGATAGTGGTGAGCCATATGCAGGAATTCACCGATGAGATAAAGTTCGACGAAGTGCTGGATCTGGAGAAGCTATAGATTGATAAGAGAAAGGCGCGGTTTACCGCGCCTTTTTGTATAGGGCAGGAAAAGTTATCTGGCATCGTATCTTGGAATAGCGGAATTTATTTCGCGCTAAATAAATGCAAATGCGCGCAGACTAAAGTCTGCTACTCCAAATCCAACACACCGGCCTTTCAGACCACCCGACTTCGCCGGGACTTCGGCGAGGCAAGTTCCTCCTGAGGAGGAATAAATGAACGGTTGTCATTCCCGTGAAGACGAGAATCCAGGAGCAAGCTGGAACTGCTTTCTCGACTCTCGAAACCCTCTTTATCTTTTCGAGCCCTCCTTTTGTCATCCTGTCAAGGATCTCTTGAACTGTGTAATGTATCAAATGACCTATCTACAACTGATATGGGGACAAGGGATTCCTCAATCGCTCCTTTCAGTCGCTCATTTCGGAATGACAAAATCGGGAGTTTTGTTGATTTTTAGCGGAAAAGGGGATAGGATAAGGGTATAAACTAAGATATCATATAGGAATTTATTTGAGGATTGACGAAAAGACAAATATTTTTGATTCCCTTGAGAGAGCGGAGCAGTTTCTTTCTGAAACTCCGTCGGAAAGTAACCTAAATCTGAAATGGTTTGTATTATCGTTCCATCATGCTATTTACCATTTAATGTTATATGCACTTGTAGGAACTGCGGGGGAGGGAATTTGGGTGGAGAACGAAAAGGATGGTTTGCCTATAAAACGTGCTAGCGGGGGGGGCGTAGATGTATTTAATAAAAAAAACAAATTAATAGAGTTTTTGGGTGCCTTTAATCGCATACAGAATCCTGATCGTATGGGCGGGTATGTAGATAGTAAGCCCTTTGTTGCAGAAGAACGACATAAAGAGGCAATGAGAATCTTGAATGATGGCTTAAGGAATCGGTTTATTCATTATTCACCGGTAGGGTGGGGTATAGAAGATGAGTATATTTACGAGCAATGCTTACCTATTATAGAAATCGCAAATTTTTTAGTTATGGATAGTAGGATGTGCATATTCGATACAGAAGAAACAGAAAGATTAGTTCACATATTAGAAGAAATCAGCGAATCCATTAATTTGAAGATAAAAGAAAATCATATGCAAGACATCTATTCGGAGTCGGTGGAACTCCACAGGAAAAATAAAGGCAAACTGGAAATCCGTTCCAAGGTGCCGGTGACCGACCGGGGAGAACTCAGCCTGGCTTATTCGCCGGGAGTGGCGGGCGTGTGCCGGGAGATCGCGGCGGACAAGGACAAGTCTTTCGAGCTCACGTTTCGCGGCAACGCGGTCGCGGTGGTAAGCGACGGGAGCGCGATCTTGGGACTCGGCAATCTCGGACCGGAGGCGGCGCTGCCGGTGATGGAAGGCAAGGCGATACTCTTCAAGAAGTTCGGCGGCGTGGACGCGTTTCCGGTCTGTCTCGATACCCAGGACACGGAAGAGATCATCCGGACGGTGAAATTGCTCGCGCCCAATTTCGCGGGCATCAATCTCGAGGATATCTCGGCGCCGCGGTGTTTCGAGGTGGAGGAGAGACTCAAGGCTGAGCTCTCTATTCCCGTTATGCATGACGACCAGCACGGCACGGCGGTCGTGGTCCTGGCCGGGCTTATCAACGCGCTCCGGCTCCGCGGGGCGGCGAAAGAGGATGCGAAAATCATCGTAAACGGCGCGGGCGCGGCGGGAATCGCGACGGCAAAGCTGCTTCTTAAATATGGCTTCAAAGATATCATCATGGCGGACAGCAAGGGAATCGTCTGCGAAGGACGGGATTGCATGAATCCGTCCAAAGATGAGATGGCGAAAATTACTAATCCGGAGAAGATTACAGGCGATCTCGCGCAGGCAGTGAAAGGAGCGGATATCTTCATCGGGATGAGCGCGCCGGACGTGCTTAAAGGAGAGATGGTAAGGACGATGAACGAGAAGCCTATCATCTTCGCGCTGGCAAATCCCGTGCCGGAAATCATGCCGGATAAGGCGAAAGAAGCCGGAGCATATATCGTGGCGAGCGGCCGGAGCGATTTTCCGAACCAAGTGAATAATGTGCTGGCTTTTCCGGGAATATTCCGTGGCGCGCTCGACCACAAAGTGAAGCAGATAACGGATGAGATGCTTGTCCGTGCGGCCGAGGCGATCGCGGATTGCGTCGAGAATCCGACGCCGGAGCAGATCATCCCGGATCCGTTCGACCGGGAAGTGCCGCAGAGGGTGGCCGACGCGATAAGGTAAGGGCGTACGCCTGAGCTAAATCATAAAGAAAAAATATGAGAAAGACATCGATCTTCCTTGCGATTTTCGTGTCTTTTTTGTGCGGCTCTCCGGTTCTGGCTCATTAGCCGCGCATAGTCACCGGTACGAGAATCGCAGTTACTGAACCCGAAGTCTCCCAGGCTTTCTATGGCGAGCTGGAAGGCGAGAGGCATATCTATGAGATCAATTCAGACGAGCAGTTCGGGTTATATGTCGGCCTGCTCGTTCCTGATATCGAAGGCGCAAGGAGAGATTTTTCGGCAGTAATCTATAAGAAGGACGATGTGCCTGGCGCGGATGGGAACGTCGCCGAAAGAGTCAAAAAGATCGCCGAGCTCGACGCGGCAGACGCGGCGTGGAGCAGTTTTTACGAACCGTTCGCGGGAGACAGTTATCTGGAGGGACCGGAATATGCGGCCGGTAGCCTTGAAAAAAGTCCGGAAGGCGTCTTGACCGAGGCGGGGACTTACCTTGTCGAGGTCTTTAATCCGGACAATCGGGGAAAATATGTCCTTGCGATCGGAACCAGAGAAGAATTTACTCCAAAAGACACACTCAATACTTTACAGGCGATCCCGCAGCTGAAAACCGCATTCTTCGGCAAGCCCATGGTCTCGGTCTTTTGGAATCTGATCGGATCATTGATCCTTTTGGGTGTCTTAGTTACTGTCGGATCAGGCTGGATAATTGCCAGAACCATGAGAAAAAGAAGGACAGCGAAAAGCCGCGAAACTAATACGCACGGGGATGAGGGATAGATTCCCTGTTCCTCAAGGACTTTTGATGGGTTAGATGAACGGACGGGACAGACGAGGGGACTTATCCGCGCGACGCAAGCTGTGTGGCAGTATGAGCGGTTAGCGCAGACTTCTTAAACGGATGCAATAATGCTATAATCCAAGCATGGATCATGATTTCATTGTATCGTCGGCAAAGCCGATCTAATCAATAATAAGATATAAGCATGGTGTTATGGCAAAAAGAGAGACTCTCCGAGTCTCCGGCGTTCAAGGCTCTGGTCTTCGTGGCGGGAGCAATCCTTTTATACGGTATCTTTGCCTTCATGGCAACGGTTTCGGATGATAAGACGGCGGATCGAAAGGGCGGCGATGAGAATGTCCCGACCGATGAGAATTTCTTTATCATCGAAGCTGAGGCAGAAGAGGTGCTCGATGAAGGGAAGGTACGGGAAATCCTTATTGATTTCGCGAACACCCGCAATGTCGCCCGGATGACAGAAGGAGACAGCCTGCTCCTGGACGCGGTCAGCGGGAAGGACGACAATCTGCGCGCGCGGCTTGAGGAAGCGGAGGTGGACCTTGAGGCGGAAAGCGAGCAGCTCGAAGATGCTATCGACATGCGGAGCCATACGAATGCCGCGACGAAGGTGTGTATCGTCCGAAGCATCCTCGACGATGACCTTGAGCAGACTTGCGATCTCCAGGAACCGGTACTGCTCGATGCAGAGTACGTAGGAGATATTACTGCGGTCGAGGAAGTGCTGCCCGCGTTCCTGAGCGCCGTCGCCTATTATGCAAAAGGGGACTACGGGAAGGCCAAAGGATTTTTCGACATGGTGATCTCGCACAAGGAATACGGGATTGCGCGATGGGAAGACGCGGATTTTCCTCTCGGAAATCCGCTCTATAAGAGGATCCAGGATGAGACGGTCCGGATCCTGGCAGATGAGAATTTCACTAAATAGCGTTATAAACCGCAAGCGAAAACATGAGACTGGACGGGAAATATCTGAAACGGATCCTTTTGGCCTTCTTTGCGGCTATCACCGCGGGAATCCTGATCGTGGGCGCGGTAAATCTTACGGTCGGGAAGACCGGACGAGAGATAATCCGTAATGCCGATACGGTTCCGCGAAAGCAGGCTGCGCTAGTGCTGGGCGCCAAGGTGCACGAAGGCGGCCGTCTCAGCGATATGTTCCGCGACCGGGTCGAGACGGCGATCGGACTCTACGAAACGGAAAAAGTCAGGAAAATCCTGGTAAGCGGGGATCATGGGCAGCAGGATTACGATGAGGTGAATGCCGCCAGGGATTATCTCCTTGCAAAGGGCATCCCTTCGGAGGACATCTTCCTCGATCATGCCGGGTTCGACACCTATGACAGCGTCTACCGGGCGCGGGACGTATTCGAGGCGCAATCGGTAATAATCGTTACCCAGGCATATCATTTGCCACGAGCTTTGTATATCGCCGAGAAGTTAGGCGTGGACGCGGCAGGCGTGAGCACGGATCGGAACGCGTACGGCGGGCAGGAGACGCGGGATTTTCGGGAAAAATTAGCCATTGTCAAAGCGTGGCTGGATGTGCTGATAAATTCCAGGCCGAAGTATCTGGGCGAACCGATTCCTCTATCGGGTGATGGACGCAGGAGCTGGGATGAAGATATCTTTTAGCTCATCTGTAATTCCCTATCCGTTGAAGCCTCGGGATGGCCGGCAGATGGAGACTATCAGCCATGAGATATTTATCATACTTCGTATATCGTTCAAGGGATCCCACTCTCCGGGCGGCCTGATGCTTGCCCGAGCTGTCCTCGGCTTGGTCGGGAAATGACAAAATGAGGGTTTCTGAGAAATATTGCAAGTCTTGATATCGGGAATAGTAATTCCTGTCTGATCACAGATTCTTGTGGCGCAGATAATAATCATAATTATCCATATGCGACAAAGGGTGCGAGCGATAATCAGCGACGGAGAAAAATATCTCTTCATCCGCCGCGTGGTAGATGAGCGGGAGTATTGGGTCTTTCCCGGCGGAGGAGTTGAAGATGGCGATGCGGATCTCGTCTCGGCACTCCGACGGGAATGCCTGGAGGAATTGGGCGTTGAAGTCGAAGTGGGCGAATTTTTCATGAAGAGCTATTTCGACCTTGACGGCGAATCGCAGGAACAGCACATCTTCCACTGCCGGATACTGAGGGGAGATCCGGGCACCGGTACGGGGCCGGAGTATCAGGAAGGTACCGGCTATCGGGGCAGCTTCGAAGTCGTCTGGGTGCATAAGTCAGAATTAGCGGGCAAGGAAATATTGCCGGAAGAGGTAATGGGAATGCTGGTTTCAAACGGTCTGATTTCATAAGGAATATATGAAGATTATCCGGAAGAATAAGAGCGCGCTTTGCTCAAACAGCGGAAGATGCAAGGTGCATGAATACGGCTTCTGCGATAGCGTGGCGGGCATTGCTGTGGCGCAGATAAGCGGAAGATATCCTGAAAGCGGCTTTGTCGTCAATGAAGTATGCAAGGAAATCGCTTACGTCATAAGCGGGAATGGCAAGGCAGGTTTCCGGAAAGGCGAGGCAAATCTATCCATCGGCGACGCGGTGCTCATCGAAAAGGGCGATGAATATTTTTGGAAAGGGGATCTTTCTATCGTCATTTTCAGCGTCCCGGCATGGACCGCGGAGCAATGCAGATATTATGGAGAATAAAGCCTTATTTTTCGGATTCGAAGGGGAATATAAAAAAATACCGCGTCTGAGGCGGTATTTTTCTTGTCGTTTGCTTGCTTAGTTGAATCTCAGGCTGCCGATGATGCCTCCGTCGAAGCATTCTGGTTCCATGTTACCGTCATCTCTACCGCAGAAGGTAGCTTCCTGGCCGTGGTTGATGTGGACAAGTTTCTGCGAAGCGGGGATATAAAGCAAGTCATAGAGAGTACTCCAGGAACAAGTGGTATTGCCCAGATCCGTTCCCGCGCCCCAGTCTTCGCCGGTCATCTTGATGCTTAAAACCCCTTCCTGGAACCACTTCTCCTTGCCGTCCACATAGCAGCCTGGTCCGTAGGCGCTCTTCAGGAAGCTGTCGATGTCGCCGTCGTTCTTGGCGCTCATTGTCTCGATCTTCCATCCATAGGCAGGCTTCCTGCTGTCCGCGCTTTCCTCCATCAGGGCTTCCAGCGTGTCCGAGCATCCGAAGGCGATATAGAGATCTCCACCTTCCTTATCCTCAAAGATCTTCATCGGTACGTATCCGTCCTTGTCTTCGCAGCCGGAACCTTTGTTGATTATCTTTTCCGGATACTGGAAAGACATACCCAGAGAACTGGAATACGTCTTCCATCCCTGCGGCAGGGCGGGAACATCGTAGAATTCATTCTCTGAATCTACCGGAACTTCGATTTCCTGATTATTTTCTTGAGAAGATGGGTCATCTTCTTTGGTAAGCATATACCCGATAATGCCGATGCCCAACACGATGAGGATCGCGAGTGGCATAAGGATTTTTTTCTCCATTGCGCTTTATTATTGATTAATGAGTCGCTTAAATGATACCACAAAGAGGGTCTTATGTAAAATCGGATCAGGAATCTATCTTTAAGGCAAAAGAGATGTCTGGCGGGAAAAAATAGCAAACGTCCGAAGGGGGCGTTTGCGTAGGAAAAGGTGTCTTACCTTCCTTTGTCTTTCAGTTTTTTGATAGCCTTCAGTATTCTTTCGTCTTCGGGCGAAAGACATGGAAAAAAACCTCTTTCATAATATAATTTTTTCTCGATAGCCTTTTCTTCCCGCGGACTGGGACGGAGCAGGCTCTTCGTGAGAGAATGCTGCACCACAGTCCACAATCCCTCCGTTCTTCTCATGACTGCCGTCTCATATAGATCCAATACCGCATCGAACTGTCTGAAGGGGATATCTTCGACGAAAGGTTTGAGAAGCCGCTCTTCCCACTCGAATTCCCTCAGGCAATAAAAGGAAAACCTATTCTCGCGTAAGATTACGACAAAAATAATCTGTTCGATGCCTTCGATGGTCCGGATATAGATATTTGTGCTTTTGTTTTTTTCCATACATCTTCCTCGCTGTTTTTTCAGCCTGACCATATTAGCATATTTGGCCTTATCTGGCAATGATCCTGTTTCAGGATCGCAGAGGATGTCATATCCTTTACAGGGATGCAAAGATAGTGTAATATACGTAATGATATGGCGTGGTTTGTTTTATATCGGAAACAAAGGAGGGTTGGATATAAAAGCAAAGGAACGTAAGAGATTTTATGAAGTAACTGGAAAGGGAAATCGGAGCGGGGCAAGGGTGGTGGCGCTTGTGCCGGCACACAACGAAGAAAGGGGGATAAGGGCGACAATCAACTCGCTGCTTTCGCAGACTTATCCTTGGATCGATATCCTCGTCGTCAGCGATAACAGTACCGATGATACGGTGGCCATCGTCCGGGATATGGCTATCGGAGAAAGTCGGATAACGCTGATGGAAACGGAGGGCAATAAGTTCAAGAAAGCAGGCGCACTCAACGCGGCTTATCGGAAGCTGGGTAGCGGAATAAATGGATATGATTATGTTCTGGTCCTGGATGCAGACACTTTAATCGCTCCCGATCTGGTGGAGGAAGGGCTGATCGAATTCTCGCTGGATTCCATGCTGGGTTCCGTCTGCTCGCGGGCGGGGGTGATGAGACAGCAAACGGATAACCTGTTCGCAAAGCTGCTTTACCATCAGCAGCACGTGGAGTACGCGGAGTTCGATCGGAGCCGGGTAGTCCAGCATAGGCGGATAAAAGTCACGCATGGCATGTGCGCGATGTTCAGAGTGAAAGCCGTGAAAGCTGTCATGGCAAGAAGGGTAGAGCAGGGGAAGCTGGATTGTCTTCCCTATGACCAGTACAATATGACCGAAGACTATGAGCTCACTGTGACTCTGAAGGAATGCGGTTTCAACGTGGCCGCAGGGTTCGGGATGTTTGCATGGACAGAGGTCCCTCTCAAGCTGAGCGAGCTGTGGACGCAGCGGATAAGATGGCTCCGTGGCGGACTGGATACTCTTTGGCAGCACGGTTGGAATGAGACTACTCGGGGGGATATCCTCAATGCATGGTTTTTCTGGATCATGCTCATGATCCAGGGGCTCTTGTTGGGGTATGCCCTGCTGGATGTGTGGCTGGGGGTCTTCCATCTCGGCTGGATGGTCTTAGTGGTCATGACGTTGATGTATGTCGACTGCCTCTACTCTTTGCGGTTCGTACAGGATATCAGCAGAGGGGACTATCTTGTACGGGTTACGTTTTTGCCGCAGCTCCTCTACGCATGGTTTACCATCGCACAGCAGCTTTATGCCTATTACTTATTCCTATCAGGATCGGATCAGGAGTGGTGAAAAGTGCTTGAAGCTTCTGCAACATATCTGATGACAGGTGTACACATCGTGGAGGGGGTATTGGTCTATCTGCAGTTATTCGCGACCGTCATGGTTTCGTGCTATCTCTTTCGCGAGTGGTCGCGCCTCTTGTATCAGACACATCGCAAACAAAAAGAAAGGCCCGGCATTCTCGTCCTTAACTGGTCCCTGGGGGGATCGGCAAGAGGATCGGCCCAAGCGGGGGAAGATATCCGAAAGACGGGAATCAGTGCCCCTGCGATCGACGATGCCGGAGGGGAAAAGGAAGACATACAAAAAGAACAGGATACGATATCGTCGTAATCCTGGAGCGAAAGGAATTAGGCGGATTGAAGATCCTTGGCGCCACGAAGAACGGGGAGCTTTGGTCTTTTTCCGTACTATTCCGTAGACAAAAACGATAAAGAGAACCAATCATGCCATATTGAGGGCGGTCCGGTCAGGCCGCCGGAAAAACCAATAAAAATAAAGCAGATAAAAGATGCTTTGAATCCTGCAAGGGGAAAGATGTGGATAGGCGATATGATCCTTTCCGCATCTTTCCCCGCTTTCAAATCTTCCTGTGTGTCATATGCATGCTTGGAAAAAGGAGAAAGCAGGTATGGTTTTGATCTTATAATTAACGCCAAAAATATGAAGATAGATATCTGGCTGAAAAAAGCCTTGGTCTTATCGGCAGTCTTTATTTTCTCCTGGGGATCCGTATTCCCGGGCGATATTCCGGCAGCTTCGGCAGAATCGGAAACGACATATGTTGCCGAGGATACGGCTTGGGATAATTACTATATTGGCAATGAGGGTTCGGTCTCGACCGATTCTAAAGTGGTGGGGCAGAATTCAGTGAAGATCAACACGGTCGAGAGGTCGGTCTATAATGGCATAAGCAAGGAACTTCTGTCCGCGCCTCTCGATCTTACCGGGAGTGAACCTCGTTTTTACGTAATGTCACCGGATTGGAGCAAGATAAGCTATGCCAACATACTATTTTCCAGCGATGGATATGCTATGACGGATACTTACACTTTCGATATCAGGGCGAGCCTCTCTGATCCGGTTGACGGGCAGTGGATCGAGGTCGTGATGCCGCAGAGCGCTTTCGAGGCGTATGGCTCGCCTGATTGGTCGAATATAGATCTGGCGCTGCTGCGGATCAAGGATAACGGCACTGATGCGGCTGAGCTCTATATGGACGGTTTCGGATATTCGACAGTATCGTCCGGGGGCGGCGGCGATACGGAAAAAGTCCTGGTAGCCGATGACACGGCTTGGGACGACTATTTCATAGGCGGCGAGGGATCGGTCTCGACTACTGACAAGGTCGTGGGAGAGAGTTCGGTCAAAGTGAGCACCGTGCAGCGGTCGGTCAATAATGGCATAAGCAAGGAACTTTTCTCCGCGCCGCTTGATCTCGGGGGGAGGGGGGTGAGCATGTATGTAAAATCCTCGGACTGGAGTAAGATAGCTTCCGCTGCGTTGATCCTTTCCAGTGACGGCTATACGCTCTCCAACACCTATACTTTCGACATCAGATCCAGATTGCAGAATCCTGCCAATGGAGAGTGGATCGAGGTCGTGATGCCGCAGAGCGCTTTCGAGGCGTATGGCTCGCCTGATTGGTCGTATGTAGATTTCGCGCTTCTCAAAGTCAAAGATAATGGCACGGCAGCGGATCTCTCACTCGACGGGCTCTCGCATTTTGGCACAAGCGGCTTTAGTGGTGTGGTAAGCATCACCTTCGATGACGGCTGGGCGGATTCCTACACCAAGGGCAAGCTGTTGATGGACGCGTATGGTTATGACGCTACCGCGTTCATCATTCCGAGTTTTGTCGGAACTAAGAAATATCTTACCCAGACGCAGGTGGACGCCCTTCATAATAGCGGCTGGGATATTGCGGGCCACAGTGATACTGACCTCCGGACGCTTACGGGCAGCCAGCTTGTGACTGAACTTTCCGAAGTCTCAAGCTATCTTATCACGAAAAACTATCGCGGCTCCGGCCTGTATGCTTATCCGTACGGCGCCTTGGACGATGAAGCGGTAGGCGTATTAGATGATTACTTCACGGCCAGTTTCAATATCAACGGGATGAACCAGCCATTCGGTCATGCCAATCGATATTCTCTCAATCGCCAGAGTCTCGACAAATGGACGACAGTCGCAGAGGTGAAGGAGTGGATCGATAGCGCTAAGAATGATGGCGAATGGTGCGTCCTGAATTTCCATACTCTCGTAAATACTCCTGTAAATTCATACGATTACAGTGTCTCGCATTTTACTAAGATCATGGACTATCTGCGTTCTTCGGGCATAGAAGTAAAGACGGTAAGTGATGTCATGAGCAGCCGTTTCTAGGGTGAAATCGTAGCACAATGACAGGACCGGATGAGAAGTATCGCGAGAGGCGATGCTTCTTTTTTTGGAAATCTTTCTCGAGGCGGTAAATATTTGACATATATCGTAAAATCTGGTATCATACGAGCTAAATGCCGGATTATCTGGCCTTAACAGTTAACTATATATATGGGTGATGCTACGCTCTTATTTCCTGTAACCGCGCTGCTTTCTTGTTCGGCGCTTTTCTCCGGGCTTACCTTGGGGCTCTTTACTCTCTCGAAGGGACATCTGAGGTATAAGGCCGAGTTAGGCGATAAGACTGCCGAAAGGATCTATAATGTCCGGAAGAAAGGCAATCTCCTGCTTTGTACGCTGATTCTGGGAAATGTGACGGTAAATTCGATCTTATCGGTATATATAGGGACCCTTACCACTAGTGTGGCTGCCAGCCTTATTTCGACAGCTCTTATCGTTATCATAGGCGAGATACTGCCGCAGGCGATCTTCGCGCGCTATGCTTTCAAGCTGGCTTCGAAGACTATTCCGCTTGCGGAGTTCTTCATCTTCATATTCTATCCGGTCGCGAAGCCGCTTTCGATATTTCTTGATAAGCTTTTGGGGGAGAAGACTCCTACCGTCTATACCAAGAAGGAGCTGGAAAAATTCATCGAGTATCAGGGCGGGCTTAGGGAGAGCTCTATCGATAGCGATGAGAAGAAGATCATGAAGGGAGCTCTCTCTTATTCAGATAAGACCGCGAGGCAGATCATGACGCCGCGGGCCGCGATGACAGCGGTGCCTTTCGAGAAGGACTTGAATCATACGAATATCGATGAGATTCGGGAGTGTGGCCATTCGCGTATCCCGGTTTATGAAGGGGCACTGGACAATATCGTGGGCATCCTGTATGTCAAAGACATGGTTGGTCATGATCTTGCTGGGAAAAGCGCCGGGCAGCTGGCCAGGCGGAGCGTCATCTTCGTGAATCCGGAGAAGAGGCTTGATGACCTCCTAAATGATTTCAAGCGTACCCGTAATCATCTTTTTGTGGTCGCCGACAATAAGGACGGTGTGGTAGGAATCGTCACCATCGAGGATGTGATCGAGGAGATCATCGGCGAGGAAATCGTAGATGAATTCGACAAATTCGAGGACCTGGGGAAGATTCCGACAGGCAAGCTCGAAAAGAAGATTGCTTAAGAATTTATGGATTTTTATATATGAAGGATGCGGCTTACAGTCGCGTCTTTTTTTGACAAAAGGGAGATATTCGGTTATTATTTTTCTCAAAAGAAAGGGGGGTCATATTCTTGCAGATAATGGAAGTGCGTAAAAGCTTGCTGCGAAACGGACGGATAGAAACATCGGTCTTTAAGAGGGCAATTTCGGAAAAAAATGTCCGTAAGGACGATGCGACGGAACTGAAAGAGACGGATATTGATGAGATGGCCAAGGAGATAAGGGGGAGGATCAAGAAAAAGAAAATTGAAAGAAAAAAAGACAAAGGTTCTTTCGAGGTTAAATTCAAGCATCCCTTGTCGCGGAAGGATTCCAATTCTCTTCGGAAAAAGGTGCAGGACAGGGAAACTGGCACTGACGAGAAGGAGGGCCAGGATCAGGATTTGGAAGCGCCGAAGAAACCGTCTTTGGCGAGTGAAAATAAGAGGGATCCGATAAAGATGATTTTCCAAGGCAGAAGAGAAGCGCTATATGCGGAGGTGGTCTATAGTTGAAGCGATACTTTCCATATCGCTTTTATTTATTGACAAAAAAGCTATTTGGTACTATTTTAATCCTATCAATAAAATGAGTGATGGAGGATTGAAAAATGAGACCGGTGCGAATGATTGGGGAGGAGGTAAAAGACGAAGATTTAAAAGAAGAAATGCACTACCTGCTTGAAGCTATGCAGGGTAACGGACACTCCGAAGAAGAGGCTTCAGAAGCAAAAGAATTCGATCCGGAAGATATGGATCCTGAGACGATGCAAGGCGCAAAAAGGTAAAAAATGATGGATAATTTCCCATCAGATTTTTTTGTCTTAAAGATTCGGTAAATCTCGCCAGTCGGACTCTTTACTGAAGGTGATAAATATGCCATACTTCTTAGACCTTTAATATACACATATGCCGGAACTTCCCGAAATCGAGACAATCCGTCGAGGGCTCCTGGAAAAGGTTTTGGAAAAGCCTGTCTTGTCCGTGCGGATAAATAATGAGGAGGTCCTGCGCAGTCCGCGTTTGCGTTTCACCAGGGCGCTTCGGGGAGACAAGTTCACGGATATCGGGAGAAGGGGGAAGATGCTGATCTTTGAAATCGCGAGAGAGAATGGCGAGCTGACCGGCGATTACTTCCTGGCAAGACTGGGGATGACCGGAAGGCTGGTGTATTTCGAGGAATGCGATGCTATGTGGGGAGGAAACAGCTATCCGCACAAGAAGAGCTATGCGCACACGCATTGCCATTTCATACTATGTTTCAAGGATGCTGGTGCGCTTCTTTTCTGCGATAGCCGCAAGTTCGGATATCTTGAGATCGTGGATAAAGCGGGACTTCGGGCGAAGATTTCGAAATTCGGTCCCGAGCCGCTCGATAAGAAATTCACCTGGCGGAAGTTGGAAGAAGTCATGGAGGGGCGCAAGACCAATATCAAGGCATTTCTTCTCAATCAGCAGTGTATCGCGGGCATCGGCAATATCTATGCGGATGAGATACTTTTTGACGCGCGAATCATGCCGATGCGCAGCGTTGCGAGCCTTACACGCGAAGAAATCAAGATACTTCATGGCTCGATTAAGCGCATTCTCCGGAAGGCGGTGCAAAAGCGCGGGACGAGCTTCAGCGATTATGTGGACGCTGCGGGCAAAAAGGGGAGCTTCCAGGATTTCCTTAAGATCTATGGGCGGCAGGGAAAGCCGTGTGTCGGCTGCGGTGGGATCGTCCAGAGGACTGTAGTTGCGGGGCGGGGAACGAATTTCTGCCGCGCTTGCCAGGAGTAGTCCGGAATTTTTCTCAAGAAATTTGAGGTAAGTCTCTATTTATCTTTAAAGCAAAAATATGGCAGAGATAAGACGCATCTATAAATGCCAGACGTGCGAGAATATGGTGGAAGCGGTGCGCGGAGGGTTCTGCGAGATGTCTTGCTGCGATAAGCCGATGTACGTGCTCATGCCCAATACGGTAGATGCCAGTTCGGAAAAGCATGTACCGGTAATCGAGAAGACGGAATCGGGCTACCGCGTGCGGATTGGGGCGGAGAGGCATCCGATGATTCCGGAACATCATATCGAATGGATAGAGCTTATTGCCGGTGACCGGGTCTATCGGCGGGAGCTTCGGGTGGGCGACGAACCTGAAGCGGAATTCTGCATCTCTGTCTTGGGCGAGAATGTGGAAGCGCGCACTTATTGTAATCTGCATGATCTCTGGAGCGCGAAAATATGATATTTGCTTGACGCATCAAAGGATGTGACCTCGTATATCCGTAAGGCCGGGTCTTTCTCATATTTGCCGCAGAGCTATATAGTGATCGGCATAGACCAGAGATCAGGATGAGTCTGATAGGCATAAGGCCTACGGAGACGGCCTCCATAAGAGAATTCTTGAAGCAATCTCTCGTAGAGACAGGGTGTATGACGGAAGCCTCCATCCGTGAGATGACACGCATGAGAACGGAAGAGGGGTAGAGAAAGAAGTCTAGTATGTTCGCATATGAGAAGGATGCTCCGGGCACGACCACGGGAGATATCCGGGAGAGCGCCGAGGTATTAATCTCGGCAATAATTGATGAAATGGATGCGATGGGCCCCGAGGGTTTCAGCGGAGCAGTAATAACATACTTTTCGCAGGAGAACAGGGTCGTTTTTTATTGGCTGTGAAGCGAAAGTCAAAAATAAAAAGTCGAAATAAGCAAAAGCCCCTTTGGTGCCTTTAAAGATAAGGCACCTTTGATTTGTCAGGAGGCGGTGATTTTGATAGAATAAATAAAGATTGAGCCGGGTTTTCCCGCTGTCTCTTAAGCTGAATCAAGGGTGTCTTTTTAGCCGAACCAAGCATATATGCCGTATATCGTAACAGCCAAGAAAATCCGGAATTCTGAGGAGAATGTCTTTGAGGGGCCGATGGATTTGCTTTTGGAGCTGATACTCAAGAATAAGCTTGATATCACTGATATCTCGCTTTCCCGCGTGGCAGACCAGTTCATCAATTACATGCAAGAAAACAGCGATAGCATCGGACCGGAGCATCTTTCCGAATTTCTGCTTATCGCGGGGAAGCTGGTACTCATCAAGTCGCGGGCGATACTGCCGCTTCTCGAGCTCGAGAAGGAGGAAGAAGAAGATATTGAAGAACTCAAGCGCAGGCTTCGCGAATACAAACGTTTTAAAGAGGTTTTTCCGCAGATACGAGCGTTCTATGAAAGCAAATCCATATCCTATGATCGGCAGGGTTTTCTGGGGGTAGGGGCGGTGTTTTGTCCGCCTGATAACCTCCGGCTCGGCGATCTGGAGGGATTGTTCGCTGTCGCGATCACTAAGATGCCGGTAAAGGAAGAGATCGGAGAAAGGAAGCAAATCATCAAAATTTCGATAACCGACAAGATCAACGAGATTAAGCAGCATATCTGGGACCGGATGCGGGTGACCTTCCAGAGCATCATTGCCGGCAAGAAGGATAAGATGGAGGTTGTGGTCACGTTCCTTGCCATGCTGGAACTGGTACGCAAGAACCAGGCCGAGATCGATCAGGAAGAGATGTTCGGAGAGATCAGCATTAAGAAAATATGAATAACACCATGGAAAGCGATATCAAATCCCGTTTGGAAAGCTTGCTCTTCGTCTCGGGGGAGCCGATGAGCTTCGAGAAGCTCCGCAAAGTGACAGGGGAGACGGAGGGCGTCCTCAAAGAATCGGCAGCGCAGCTAGCTGAGGATTACAAAGAGAGACGGGGAGGTTTGCGGATCATCGTGAATGACAATAAGGCGCAGATGGTGACGGCGGGCGAGAACGCGCCGACAGTAGAGAAACTGATGAAGATTGATATCGAAGGGGATCTTTCGCGCTCGGCGCTGGAGACGATTTCTATCGTCGCTTACCGTGGTCCGCTCTCTCGCGCCGAGATTGAGGAAATCCGCGGGGTGAACACGAGTTTCACACTCCGTCAGCTCGCCATCCGCGGCCTGGTGGAGAAGATCGACAATCCCAGTGATGCACGGTCGTACCTCTACAAGATGTCGTTCGATTTCTTGCGGCATCTCGGTATAGAAAAAGCCGAAGATCTGCCCCGGTATGCGGAGATGCGGGAAAGGGAACTTGTCTCCGAACGGATAATGAAGAATGAAGACGGCGGCGAGGCGCCAGAGAAGCAGGAGACAGCGGAGGAAGAAAAACGGGGGATTGAGGCAACTGAAAAAAAACCTGATTCCGCAATGGAGTAGCAGGCTTTAGTCTGCGCTGTTATCCCATGCTGGCGGACCCAGAATGTGCGGACTAAAGTCCTATACTCCTAGATGCAAAGTCCGGCCCCTACATGTCATTGCGAGCTTGGAGCTTGTGATGAGCGTAGCCATCCCGAGCCTATGCAGATAATAACGCCGCAAGAAGCCCAGTAAATCGTAGTTCTGGGATTGCCGCGTCACCGCTAATGCGGCTCCTCGCAATGACAGGACCAGATAATTTCTGAAACATAATTACGATGCTTGAACAAATCGCGATCATCGCCCTGGCGATATTCAACCAATTCCATCTCTTGAGTGCGGAAGAAAGCCGCAGCGCTTTTCTGGCGCAATTCGTCGATTGGGATGTTGTCGATACGGACTTGGTAAGAGAAGACGATCCTCTATGGGGGGATGAGCTCAAGCTGGGTTCCGACTTGGAAATGCTTCCGGAGAAGACCAAGAGCGCGGACCTGGATCTTGGTGCTGTAGCGGCTTTCGCGATGGACGCGGGAACGGATTATCCGCTTTATGAAAAGAATTCCAAGAAGCCGATGCCGATCGCGAGCCTCACGAAAGTGATGACGGCGCTCCTGGTACTGGAAAATAAATCACTAGACGAGACGGTGACGATATCGCCGCGGGCGATGGAGGCTTTCGGAGACAAGGCCGGGCTCACTGCGGGCGAGCAGATACGTCTCGGAGATCTTCTCACGGTCATGATCATTGATTCAAATAACACCGCAGCAGTTGCACTCGCGGAGCATACGGGCGGGACGGTAGAAAATTTTGTCGTAATGATGAATGATAAAGCGAAGATACTCGGTCTCGAGAACACTGTATTTATCAATCCGACCGGACTGGACGGCGCAGGAGCGGATAATCGCTCGACGGCATTCGAGACGGCGCAACTTGCGGACTATGCGCTCTCTCAAGACAAGCTCTGGGAAATCTCCCGCCTGCCTGAAGCGACCGTCTATTCACTGGATAAGAAACGGACGCATCATGTGAAGACTACCGACGAGCTCCTCGGACAGCGGGAGAACATCTATGGCGGCAAGACCGGATATACGCTGGACGCGGGGGAATGCCTCCTGCTGATTTCGGAAACGGCGGACAAAAAGCACAAGGTGATCTCGGTGGTCCTCAATGCCGAGAACCGTTTCACGGAGATGGGAAGATTGGTGGACTGGGTGTTTGATGTGTACAGGTGGTAAAGGATTGACGCATGAGAATGCGTATTTTTATACGGAATTTACCTTGATAAATATTAATTTTGTGATAATATATAGGCAATAAAGGGAGGGTTAACGCAAAGATGAAAGGCGCAAATGTAATAAGTTCTGCCGTAGTGGCAAGCGTACTGTTTGAAATACGGAAAATGGAAAAGGACAAAGGAGCGACAGTCGAGTCTGTCAAAGGCTCAAGGTTTGGCCACATAGCAAGTGACGCAATCCGCATTCTGAAGAATGTTGGAGCAATCTCTGTCAATGAAGCTACGGGTTGTATATCCGTAAGCGAGAAATTTGCGATATGCAAGGATCCGCGATTATCTTTTATGGAAGAATGCGGAGAAGAAGGTACGCCAAGCAGCCAAGCAGCAGCGGGTGCTGCAATAATAATCCGAGAATGTTGTCTTCGCTGACTCCTTTGAGCAGATAAGATGCAGAGAGCTACAAATAGTTACTCGGTAATCAGACTGGTTATCGAGGTTTTTATTTTGTGTTTTTAATCAGCTGTAAGTGAATCGCGAAACTATTTAAATTCATACCATAAGCCCTGTACATCGTGATAAATTCTACCTTTTGTCATCCCGACCGGAGCGATAGCGAAGTGGAGGGATCCCTTCATTACCGCTTATCTTACCCATTATCGTATAGTTTTATTTTAAAAGAGGGATTCCACCCTCCGGGCGATCTGTGACCTCGGCACGTCCGGAGTCTGCCCCGGACTTGATCCGGGGGCTCGGAATGACAAACAAGGCTTAGTTTCGCGATTCACGTAGCCGTGTCTTTACAAACACATCCATTTATGATAAAAATATTTCAGAAATAAAAACGGTTATTTTAAAGGGGGCGTATGTACGCAATTGAACAAAATGCTATTTTTGAATGCCATCAGTGAACACGGCATCGGAGAGAATCCGGCAAGACTCGAAGAGGTATTTTGCCAGATTGTCAATTATCAGACCGAGATTGCTCCGGGACAGAGTTTCACTTCTTCTATGCTGGAAAAGAGAAGTGGCGGAAAAAGATATGATTATGCGGATTTACTCGAGTCTTTGGAGGAACTGGAGATAATACGTTTTGGGAGGGGAAGAGTCGGAGAGTCTTGTCGTGATGATGCGATCAAGATAAACGCTTCATCTTCCTTGATAACCGCGACAGACGCCTGCATCGCGGAAGCGGAGCAAATATGTATATGAATCCTATTATCCCATAGTCGCGATGAGACTATGGGGATTTTTAAAAGGCAACAGGGTTAGCTTTTCGTGTTAAGAATATCTCAGCGATAAATAGAGGGCGATATCGTAAAAGAACAAAAGCCGGGATTGAAAAGGCCGTTTGAAAAATATCTTCCCAAGAATAAGGAAACCGATACTATTCTTCTGGAAATGCCCGTAGAAGATATGTTCAAGAGAGGATTGTCGGTTTTCTTTATGATGAATTTCCGGGAGGAGCTGAAAAGCGTAGGGCGGGGAACTCTGAAAACACGAAAAATAAGGAGGAAAAAGAGGTCTATTGTCGCCAGTATAAAAGGTATCTCTAAGAAAAAGAGTTCCGGAGATAGCTTGCGCGAGGAAATCATAACATTCGTATTCTTTTCTCAGAAAGGAGAAGAAGAGGATATCGCGGCGGAAAATGTCTTGGAGGGTGAATTGTCGCCGTGGAAAATCGAAGAGAGCGCTGTAAGAGAACAAGATACAGTCGAATATTTCCTGCTATTGGGCTATGGGGTAGATTCCATCCATGATGCATGCTTTAGCCCATACAATGTGGGATTTTTATATGCGACGAGATATTGATTGCAGGGGGGCATTTGTATTGGACTCCCGGGGGAGCAAGGCGACGGATAGAAGACAGATGTACGCGTCTTAAGAATCATATGGACGAAAGGATAAAACTAGGAGGAAAAGCGGTACAGTAAAGGTTCCAGGCCAAAAGGCCATATGGAATCTTTTTTATTTGACAGGTACGGTCTGATTGATGAGACTTGTCCGACCCGTCGGACATTTACATGATCGATTTTTCGTGCTAGAAATAATAGGATACTCCAAAAAAGGAGAGTGAAAAAATAAAAACTTATATGGACCCAATGGGTAAGATTCCGGAAGAGATTCCTCGGATAGAAGAAGTTTGGCGACGGATCAAGCTTGCTCTTAAAGAAGGAGTGCTTACACCTGCGTCTTTAAAGATATATCCCGATATCCGCGACGTGGCGGAAGAGGCGGTGCGATATCTGGAGACAGTAGGGATGGTATCTGTCGATCCTGCAAGCGGAGAAATATCTCTTAACGAGAAGACTCCTTATGGCAGTTTCGAAGAGGCGCTGCGATACCATATGCCGCTTTGGAATACGTCGCTCGAGGCCTCCTTCGTGGAAGATCCGGAAAGATATGAGAAGCTCAAAGAAAAGCTACGGCCGATTTCGGTCGCGGAACTTCTACGGAGAAAGCTAGTTACATTATACGTTTTGGTCCTCGAAGGAGAAGCGGAAGTTGCCGGAAAGATCGCAGAGATCGGAAATGCGATCAATTCTGAGCGCGAGATGAGCATCTGCGAGGTCAAGCTTTATCGGGAGGATTTAGCGGATGAGTTGATGCTTTTTGCTCTTCTCTTCCGGCAAGAGCCGATCGAAGAGGCTCCATACGGTTTCGTGAGCGAAGCTGATGCCATCGCGTTCTATGGCCAAATGGGATTTGAGCCAGCGGACGTAAAATCTGTCCTCAAGGTCCATTGCGACATGAAGCTCCTGCGCGAGGATATGAAATCGGAAGAGAAAAGATATGCGCTGTTCGATATGCCGAAAATAATACTGGGAGATCCGCAATCAGAAAAGAAAAATACTATATTAGAAAGAAAGATAAGGTCTGTCTTGGATCGTAAGTAAGCGGCTAAATCATAAGATTTTGCCGGTAAGAGGATGTATATTCCTGCTAAATAAGCCTGAGATTAGCCAGTCGGAAAAAGACTGGCTAGATTTTTATATATTTAATACGTAAATCGCGAGACATGGAAACTATTCGACTGATTAGGTTGGTTTCGCGATTTACGTTATCATGCGTTTTACAATCGGCGGGTCATTCTCTAAGATATGGAAAATAAAGGATAAAGGAGGTTAAGGCCTGGAAACAGGATTGCCACGACCGGAAGTGTTGAAAGTAAGAATAGGCGCAAGCCAGCTTGGAAAAGAAGGGTTGCTAGAATTTTACCGGAAGATCAAAGCGGGTTTCGTAGATTCCAAAGAGGAAGGATATCTGACGATTACCTTTGCAGAACTTTTCTGGCACATAAAAGATGCCCGTTCCACGGCAGTCATATTGGCCGATCTGGGATACATCACTCTTTTATCTGATCAGTACCGCATCACAATGACCTCGGAATAGCTGGAAAAAGATTTTGAAGATGAGTCCAAGAAATCGGAGGGCGGACTCTAAGAACCCGTACGATAAATGAAAAAAATGACAGAAAATCCTCGGAAGGAATTCCGAGGATTTTTTATTATTCGAAAGACCTGTCGTATGCATTTCGCGTCTGGGGCGAGAGCGGAATTCTTTCTGTGGTCGATTGATAGCCTGTATCCGACCGACATATAATTGATATGAAATAAAAAGAGTCTGGGTCCAAGGAGGATGGAACGTTAAAAGGCAACAATAGTCGTATCCAGGAAGTTTTGGCAATGGTTGCAGAGACTGGATCTCTCTGGTGCCAGCACTCCGGACGTGTGCCGGCGATGAATGTCAATTGTTTGGATGGTTATGGAGCGGAGGTCAAAGCATTAGAAAAAAGCGGATCGGTCGTAAGGGGTAATTTGAAGGGCAGTAAGGAGATTAATCTGGTAGCAATCACTGCCCTAGGGATAAAAGAGTATAAAAGAAATAAAAAAAGTAAAGGAGGCGGTTCGTTTTCTTTCGGGAGGAAAAAGCAAAAGCATATATGATATGAATATAGCCATCCATCGGGCTATTTTTTATTTTGATAAAAGAAGACCACCGGCTCGAACCGGTGGTCTTATATGCAAACCTGGTTTATTTCGCTTCCTGGGCCTTCTTGGCTATGGCTTCGAATACGGCCGGATTCTCCATGGCGATCTCGGAAAGGACCTTACGGTCTATCTCGATGTTGGATAGCTTGAGGGCGTGGATGAATCTGCTGTAGCTCATTCCGAATTCTCTCACTGCGGCGTTGATCCTGATCTGCCAGAGGCCGCGCATCAGCCGCTTCTTGCGCTTGCGGTCGCGATAGGCGTTGGTGCCGGCCTTGATGACCGCCATCTTGGCGTATCGGTACTTGCTTCTTCGATCGCGTAAATATCCCTTGGCTCTCTTGAGGACGTTCTTTCTGCGCTTGTTGGCGGTGACGCCTCGTTTGATTCTTGTCATATCTTTGAAACTTAAGTTAGATTTATTACTTGGCTAGCTGTCTCTTGATGATCTTCTTGAGTCCGCTCTTCAGGCTCTTGTCAGTCCTCTTGGCGCGGGTCTGGTTACCGGTGTCAGTGGAATTGAAATGATCCTGGTTGGCTTTGCGGGCGATCACTTTTCCGGTCCTGGAAAGCTTGAATCTCTTGGCTACCGCTCTTTTAGTCTTGATTTTCATTATGATGAATTATTCTGATTATATATGATGAATGCACTCTTTGCTGCGTCTTACCGACGCTCCGGGTCAGCTTCTCTTGAATTCTATGATGACGCTGAAACCTTGGGGACTCTTCAGGACATCCTGGATCTTGACGATCTCTTTTTCAGCAAGGCTGGTATCGGTCTTGGTCATCTCTGCAATTCCGTCCACGAATTTGCGGAATTTCGCCTCGGCGAAATCCATATTCGCCTTTTCGCGCCCCTTCAAAACCATCTCGGCTTTTACCCGATGTCCTTTGGTCATGAACTTGACCACGTTTCGTGCTTTAAAGTCCAGGTCGTGTCCTTCGGTGCGGACACTGAGGCGTACGTTCTTTGTTTCTACTTTCTTCTGCCGGGCGTTGTGCTGCCTGGTCTGTTTCGAGGTCTTGTAGCGGTGCTTCCCGTAATCCATGATCTTGCAGACGGGGGGATTCAGGTTAGGGGAAACCTCGACCAGATCCAATTCTCTCTCGCGTGCAATCTCAATCGCTTTGGATGTTTCCATAAGCCCCAGGTTCGTCCCCAAATCGTCGATGACCGTAACTTTGGGCACTCTTATCTCTTGGTTGATCCTAAAGTTTTTTGTAGTTGCTATAGCTTTACTTTAATTATTAAACGTAAGGCCCCATGGCCTTTGGTGGAGATGGCGGGAGTCGAACCCGCGTCTAGATAATCCGTCCAGAAATTTTCTACCAATATAGCCCGTTCGTCTGTTTTAAGATCTGCAGGTAAAGAACGGACGAGATCCGGCAGATCCGAGGCCGCTTAAGTTTCAGAATCAAGGCGCAGCCAGCTCTCGATTCCTACGCTTGATGTATGACACTGGGGTCTATCTATCAAGCTTCGATAGTCCGATGGCTGTCAGCTATTTAAGCAACAGCGGGAGCGAAAGCAGCAGTCCTGAAAAGGTTAGCTACTTTGCTTGTAAATGTGTTTGCACTTACGTGTTTGCAGCCGGTTTTTACGAGCCAGGCTGCGTGCTCGATTGGCAATCAATGAACAAGATTCCTATCGAAGCCAAAATACATCCCCGAAAATGACCGATGATTGGTGACTCATGACCTATGAGGGGTAAGATTATCAATCACTGTCATCCGGCGAGGTAAGACTTGTGGGAAGTTACTCTTTGTTTCCCCGGAGGGCTCTACGCATGCTGATATTTGCCTCGCGCTTCTTGATGTCTTCGCGCTTATCCATGAGCTTTTTTCCCTTGCCAACAGCAAACTCCAGCTTTATAAGCCTGTGACTTGAGTATACCCTAACAGGCACTAATGTCAAGCCTTTCTGCTTGATCTTGCCTATCAGGGAATCAAGTTCGCGCTTTTTTACCAATACCTTGCGGGCACGGTATTCGTCGTATTTTTCGGGCGTATTTAGTCTTTGGTAAGCGGGGATATGGGCGTTGGTGAGGTAGAGTTCGCCCTCATGGACGGTCAGGAAGGCCCCTTTGAGGCTCAGATGTCCGGTTTTTATAGCCTTTACTTCATATCCGGACAAGACCAAACCGCCCTCCATCTTCTCTAGGAGTTCGTAGTCAAAGGTCGCTCGTTTGTTTACCGCGTAATTTTCCATAAGCTAAGTTTAACATAGAAACGGGGAAAATCAATTTCTTGTCCTTGCGAGATTGCTCGCGCAGGATAGGGATGATACGATTATATTTTAAAGGATTCTCTGTGCGACAGTCGTGCATATCGGTATGTGGTCTCGGCAAGACTACGGGGGTACGCAAATCTAATTTTGATATTTAGGAGATAACAGAATCAAGACGAAGAACGGATGGGGGGGTGTTTTTGATGGCGTCTTTTGCCGTCATTGTCCTGACAAGCGCTCTTGCTCCTGCGGCCGATGCCGCTATTTATCATGTCTCAAGGGACGGAAGCGGGAATTACAATTGCGACGGCAGCGCCGATCAGGCGCAGATCAATGAGGCGCTCACGGAAGCCGCAAAAAGCCCGGGGTCGATCGTCCATCTCAAGAAGGGGAGATATGTCGCATCCAATACCATACGGATTGGTGACAGCACTACCCCCGAAGGGGAATCGGGGACTGTACTAACTTTTGCGGAAAGCTTCTGGCCGGAAGGATCCCTTAATGATGCATCGATCGAGAATAGCGGAAGCAAGTCTTCTACGGGCAAGAATACGATCGTGATCCGGGGATTTGAGATTGACGGAGATTACAATAACAATAATCGCGGCGATTCTGATAAGGGCATCGGAGATGGCCGCAGGAATTTTATGAATATCTCGTACAATGATTTGGAGGCCTATGACATGCATTGGCATAACAGTCCCGGCGACGGGATAAAGGTGAGATATAGCATGAATGTGCGGATCTTCGGTCTCAAGGCAGATACGCTCGGGCATGATGCTATTGTTCTGCAGTCATGCCAGAACGGGGACATATACGACAATAACATAAGGACCCGAGGCAACGCGGGAGTGCGGCTCTTCGGCAGCAGCTACGTCAGGATACATGATAATTTTATCTATGCCAAAGAAGGCGAATATTTTTCTCCCGGCGGACCGGGGCTGGAACTGCAGAGGGGGGCAAGGGCGATGATCTTCATGATATAGAAGTCTATAATAACCTCCTTTACCACACTTGGCAGGCAGGCATCCGGCTTGTCGCATTCGACAGCCCTTCGTATACGAGGGGCCAGGTGAAGAACGTCCATATCCACCACAATATCATCGCCGACTGTGGTTGACATTCGTCTTATGACTGGATGGCGGGTATCGTGACGAGCGGGGTCTATAACGTAGTCATTGAAAACAATACTCTGGACGGGAATTATGCCGGCGGAATCGTCTATCTGGAATCGCTGGGCCTGCAGTCAAACAGTACGAGCGGCAAATATGACGTGCATATACGCAACAATATCGTCACTAACAGCGTGAAGCGCGGAGGCAACAAGAGCGGCAGTCCGGGGGGGGGTGCTTCGCAGAGCGGGCAGGGCGTCATCAATTACAATACGGCGGAAGGGCAGCTTATTCTGGAAAACAACCCGGTGTACGGGAATGTCGGCGGCAATTACAAGAACGTCAGCTCCTCATCTGATGTGAACGCGGATCCTCTGTACGCAGACCGCGGGAATAAAGATTATCATATAAAATCGATTGCGGGACGGTGGAGTCCTTCCCAGAATGCCTGGGTATCTGATACGGTCAATCCTTCGGGTATCGATGCCGGCCCCCTTCGAGCGATTACTCCAACGAGCCGGATTATGACGGCGGTCGGATAAACGCGGGAGTCTATGGTAATACTTCCCAAGCCAGTCTGACCGGAAAGACAAGACAGGAGACGATGCCGCCTGCACCGAAAGAAGATAACTTTGCCTTGGATTTTGATACGGGTGGCGGCAGTGGCTCCGGTTCTGGCAGTTCGGGAGGTGGACATACTCCGCAATTTACCGATCCCGGAGACCCTGTATCGCTTACCTCTTCCTATATCTATGGAGACGTGGCGAAATTGCTTGAGGCGATCAAACCGGATCCTCTCTACTCTGAGCTGCGAGAGTCCGCTGAGACCGCGACCGCAGCTTGCACTGATGTCGAAGATTCAGCCGGACTTATCTCGTGCGGCAGAAATACGAACGATCCTGATACCGATTGGAACGAATGCGATAAGTGCGATTTCTTTTCAATCTCGCTTGCGCTCCAGATGATAGCCGAATTTCTCGTGAAAATCGTGGGTATTTTTGCCTTCCTTATCATAATCCTGGGGCAGCTTCTTGTCATGACGAGCGTGGGTGCATCCGATAAGATGGCCAGGATAAAATCCGTCCTATGGAGCGCGCTCCTCGGCTTTGCTTACGTGCTTGCGGTGTGGATAGTGATCCATATTGGCCGCTGTCGGTTATACGGATCCTATGGGGCGGGGATTGGTATACGATGTGCTGAGACGACTGACAGTTTATAACTTACGACTCACGACAAAATCCTAGCTTATCGCTAGCCGGAAGGAGAGGGCCGGGCTTATGCCCGGTCCTTTAGCCGATAAGATGGATGCGGACCGATATGCAGGCAAGAATAGCCAAGATCCGGAAATCGGGATATCCGATATTTGACACCAGATATGGCTAATTTATAATTAGATAACAACCAGTCCTTTAATCAACTAACGTTCGGACATTAAATTTTAATTTTCAAACTTATGAGAATAGGAATAGATGCCCAAACGGTTTTAAATCCTGCGATGGGAAGCGCGGCCGGACTGGGGCATTATACATATCAGTTGACGCGGCATCTTCTCAAGGCTGATACGGAGAACCAATATGTCGTATTCGTGAATTATCGGGTGCGGGAAAAAGACTTGGAGAAAATCCAGGAACGCAAGAATGTGAAAGTGCGCCGTTTCCCGTTCTCTTACTATAAGAGCTTTTTGCCGGTGGTATACAGCGAGACACTCGCGAATGCCTTTTTCATGCGGGAGAATGTGGACGTGCTCCACGTGCCTGGCGGGAGGCTGCCGATAGGCTATCGCCGAAAATTCGTCGCGACGGCTCATGATCTCGCGCTCAACAAGAATCCGGAGCTTTTCCCGAAGAAGGATCTGGTAAAATACCGCATCAAGGCGCCGGCCTACAAGCGGGCGGAAGCAGTAATCGCGAGTTGCGGAGCTGCCAAGAAAGATCTCATGGAATATTTCTATGTGGACGAGAAGAAGGTCCATGTTATACCCAATGCTTTCGATGAGAAATTTTACAAGGTGTCCTCGCTGGAGGATATCCAGGCAGTAAAGACCAAGTATCGGATAGACGGAGAATATATCCTTTTCTTAAATACGATCAAGCCGCTTAACAATCTTTCGCGGCTGATCGAAGCATTCGCCCGGTTGCGGATGATCCTCAAGAGCGATATGCCGAAGTCGGATTATAAGCTTGTCTTGGCGGGAAAGAGCGGATGGATGGCGGACGAGATCAAGCAGACCGCGAAGGATTTCGGACTCAAGAACGAAGTGATCTTCACCGGCTATGTCGAGTCTCAGGATCTCAATCCGCTTTTCGACGGGGCGGAGGTATTCGTCTCCGTGCCGATTTACGAGGATTTCGGTTCGACGGTGCTCGAAGCTTTCGCGTCCGGTGTGCCGGTGGTATGCTCGAATGTAACTTCGTATCCGGAAATAACCGGCGGTGCGGCCAAGTTGGTCGATCCTTATGATACGGACGGCATCCGCGATGCCATCTTGGAGATACTCCGCGATGAGAGCCTCTGCTCGGAGATGAAAGAGAAAGGTCTGGTGCAGGCGCGCAAATATCACTGGGAGAATACGGCAAGAAAGACCTTGAAGGTATTCGAGGAGGTGGGTAGCAGCAGGAGATAAGGTGAAGCGTCTTGTGTCGATACAGGGGCGTGTAGTCGGAAATCTCTCCGTATGCAGATTATCTGAACATTAAAACACCGTCTTAAAACGGTGCTTTTAAATCTCCCGGAATCCGATATCTCAATCGAAGGTCATACTCGCGATGATCTTGTCTTCCATTTCATAGCAGTCTTCCTGGTCATCCACGGATTTGAAGGTGCAGCCTTGTCCGAGGATTACAGATACGGCTTTCCCCTTTTTCGGCGCATACAGTATCTTGTAGGCATAATCCACCTTGCAGGTCTTGCTTATGCTGATACGGTCGCCGGGGTTTGCCCAGTCTTTCCCGTCTATGGTGACGATATAGATGTCGTCCTGTCCTTTGATCAGCTGTCGCTCGCCGGCTTCGCATCCGCCTGTGCCATAATGCTTTCCGATGAAGGCATCCAGGTCGTCTTCGTTCTTGATCGGAGCAAGGACGATGTTCCATTCTCCCGCAACCTTTTCCTGTTTGTATCCGTCTTTGGCGGCGGAGACCCCCAGTGTATCCTTGCGGAGGCTTTCCAGCGTGTCAGAGCAGTCGGCGGTGAGATATATGGAGTCATTTCCAGAGTCTTCGAAAGCTTTCAGGGGGACAGCGACTCCGGTCTTTCCGCTGCAGTCAGTGCCGGATACCTTTTCGGGATAATCGAAGGAGATTCCTTGGGAGCTGGTATAGCTCATCCAACCGTTTTTCGCCGGAGTACTGGTTCCTTCGGTCGGCTTGATAAATCCGGTAGTGCCCTCTGAAGTACTTTCTATCGCATCATCATTTTTATCATCGGTTTCTTCTTCCGTATCGTCCGTATCGGATTCTTTGACTACGGCTGTCTGCCGGCCTATCTTATTCGTAGGATCTGAAAAATAGAAATAAAGTGCCACGGCGGTGATTACGAGCGATAGCACGAGCGCTATTCCTATCGCTTGCTTGTTTGTATCGTCCATAGCTTTCTTAATATTTATCTGTACAGATTATACAGTAATTAGGCGTATCCGCCAAGGCGGATGCGGATATAAATGAGCGCATGACAAAAAAATGACATCTTTTTATCAGATGTCGTTCTTCTTCGTGCTTTTGGATGAATCTTCTGCAATCAGTTTGTTTACTTCTTCCAAAAGTTGGCTCAGGCCTTTTCCTTCACTTGCCGCCGACTCGATCATTTTCCATATCTTGTCTTCTTCTTCGATATCATTGATCTGGCCGGGGTCGAGACAAAAGCCTCCTGAGATGCCGATTACCAGTATTGCCATGGGGGAGAGCCATTCCATATACTCCGTTCCTTCCTCTTTTGCTTTTTTCATTTCCTCCAGGCTATGGAAAAAAACAGGACCAGGACCGGGCATGGAACAATCTCTTTCCGTCATGCTTACGATTACGGCATGCAATCTTTCCAATCCTTCTATCTTTTCGTTTAAGCACATACGATTCCTCCTCAAGCTTTAATCTCGCATAATCTATGGCATATAAATCGTCAGTCGTCAATAGCGATTGACTTTCGGGGGGATTTGTGTAAGATGAAAAAAATGCAATAAAAACGTACATTGAAATGGGAGAAGGTGAAAATATGGAGGAAATATGCGAAGAAAGAGATAATGAAGCATCAGTCCCCGGAGAAACGTCGGTCGGAAATGATACGGAAGAATGGTTATCGGCAAAGAGCGTAGAGGAAATGGCAGCCAAATTCCCGCTGCAAAACACTCCGTTGCGTGATATCTTTCTTCTTCATGAAAATCAGATATTCATACAGCCTGCGCCGCTGGATAAATCGAGAACGGAAAAAAAACTGCGCTCGATGAGAGAAGAAGACAAGCTTTGGTTTACCCTGCATAAGATTTACGAGTATAAGATCGAGGCATTCCGCAGAAAAAAAGGTAATCTTGCGGAAGGGGAACTGATAAAGATTAAGGAATATCAAGCATTGACCGGACGGTGTATTGTGGCCGGCGCGATGTTCGAAGTGGGCATATCCGAGGATAATTTCGAAGAAAACGAGCAGTATGGTTTTCCCGGATTCGATGTAGATGAGGATTATTCGGTTTGGTTGTTGAAAAAGCCGCAGATCTTTATTACTTTCGTTCCGTCGAATGATTTTACGAAGAATGTGGTTCCGGAAAAGAATTGCGGACAAATTACAAGAGAGGATGATTTAACGGGATATGTATGAATATTCCGATGCCAAGTCGCGAGACTCGGCTATTTTTTTGTTTTCGTGCCGCGTCCGTTGACGCATCGTCGTTTCAAGGATAGAATAACTAACGCATAAAATATGCATAAAAACAAAAAGAGTTGATATTCTGGAAAAAAGAATCGATTTTGTCTATGCGGATATGCCGCGGTGCGTCCTTTCCGGCATCTTGGGAGAAATACTGGCGGATCTGAACGATCTGTATCGTGAGAAATGCGATGAATCGCTCCTTCCAAGCGATGCCGAGCGTAGCAAAGAATTCGAATTCGAGAAGATGCTCCAAGAAATGGGAATGAAAAAATGGGGTCCTATCAATGGTTTCGAAGAACTGGCCATCGATCTTGTCGATCGATATGAGAAGAAGATATAGGAAATCCTCGGCGGAAGAGATTTCGAAAAGCTGGAAATCGACTCCCGCAAGCGGATAAAGGAGATAGACGCCAAGTGCTCCTTGGCCAAGTGTTTCTTCCGCTGTAATACCAAGATGAGAATTACGCGTTCTCAGGCAGAATCAGTTTTTGACAAGAAACTGGCGCTAATTCCTTGTGGCGGTAGCATCTTTATCGCAGAGGTGGCGGATGAAGAGGATCTGGTGAAGATGATGCAATCTCATCTAGGAGAAAAATATCAGAAAGATAAGAATATTCCGGGATATGTGTGATTTCCTCGCGTGTCGGGAAATATCGTTCTTTGGAGACGAAAGAAGATATCGGACAAAAGACGTCTTTTGGAAAAACAGAAAGTAAATCAAAGCGGAAAATCGCGCCGAAACCTGAGTTTGAACCGGATCTATATTCGGTTCTTTTTTCTTTACTTTTACCTCTTTTTGGCTTAAGATTAATGTTGTCAATAGCAAGCATATAGGATATAGAAACTATCTAAATCAGTCCTATGAGCCTTATATCTCGCGACAAATCCATCAATTTGTCATTCTGGTAAGAATCCCTCGATCATCACTCATCTTGCCTGTTTATCGTACATTTCTGACTTAAGAGAGGGATTCCTCGCGGAGTTTATGCTCGGCGTAGCCAAGTTCTCGGAATGACAATGGTGGGATTTTCTTCATGATATAAAGCTTATCGGATCAATCATGTCGGTTGTGATATTCATGTTAAGCATCTTAATCTAAAATATATGTTCAAGAGGGTAGATCCGAGGCGGAATTTCCCCGAGATGGAAAAGGAAACCATGGAGTCCTGGAAAAACGAGAAAATCTTCGAAGAGTCGATGTCGGACGGCGGCCGGCCGGCTTTCAGCTTTTATGACGGGCCGCCATTCGCGACCGGATTGCCGCACTATGGGCATGTGGTGGCGAGTCTTATCAAGGACGCGGTGCCGCGCTACTGGACAATGAAAGGAAGGCGCGTCGACCGCCGCTGGGGCTGGGACTGCCATGGCTTGCCGGTCGAGAATCTCATCGAGAAGGAGCTCGGAATCGAGAATAAACAGCAGATCGAGAAGCTGGGCGTCGATAAGTTCAACGAAGCGTGCTGCGGATCGGTCCAGAGATATGCCAAGGAGTGGAAGGAGTTCATTCCCCGCGTCGGGCGCTGGGTGGACATGGAGAATGACTACCGGACGATGGATTGGAAATATACCGAATCGATCTGGTGGGTCTTTTCCGAAGTGTACAAGAAAGGGCTGGCTTACGAAGGATATAAGGCGATGCATCTTTGTCCGCGGTGTGAGACGACGCTTTCCAATTTCGAGGTGACACAGGGGTACAAGGATGTCACGGACATTTCCGCGACGGTTAAGTTCAAGCTTACGAAGGAGAGCGCGGAGAAAATACTACACACCCCTAGCCCTTCTCAAGAGGGGAATGACGCGGATCCGGAGAGTGTTGAGGGGGAAAAGGGCAGTCATTCTGAACGGAGCGATAGCGAAGTGAAGAATCCCGAACTTATGCAGGATATAACGGGATCCTTCGCTAAGGCTCAGGATGGCAGCGATGTATATATCCTGGCCTGGACTACGACGCCGTGGACGCTGCCGGGGAACGTGGCGCTGGCGGTGGGGGAGGATATTGAATATGTGATGTTGAATGATAGGGGCATCTTCTATATTTTGTCCGCGGATATAGCTAAGCAATGGAGAGAGAAGACTAATAAAGAATGGATAGAGTATAGTGAATATGGAAATTTTCCTGGAGGAAATCCAAACGACAAAGCTTCTGTGTATCAGATGTTGGCCTCACATGGAGAAGAAGTCAAACGATTTAAGGGCAAACAACTTGTCGGTCTTGAATATGAACCTCTTTTTAACTACTATGCGGAGAAAGAGGACCTTGTGAACCGAGAGAATGGATGGAAAATCTATGCGGGGGATTTCGTGACGACGGAAGAAGGCGTGGGCGTGGTGCACATCGCGCCGGCGTTCGGCGAGGACGACATGAGACTCGGGCGCGAGGAGAAACTGCCGTTCGTGCAGCATGTCAGCCGCACCGGACATTTCGTTGATTTCATGGATGCGATGTCGGAGGACGAGAAATCATATTTTGTCGATAAGGAAGGACAAGGCAGGGAAGTAAAGCCCAAACGTAATTCCCGCGAGACAGATGAACATGTAAAAAATTATCTTAATGACAGAGGGAAGCTTTTCGCTTGGGAGAATTACAAGCATAGCTATCCGCACTGTTGGAGATGCGACACACCGCTCCTCAATTACGCCTCAGGGTCATGGTTCGTCGAGGTGACGAAGCTCAAGGACAGTCTCGTAAAGAACAATCAGCAGGTGAACTGGGTGCCGGGATACATCAAGGACGGACGCTTCGGCAAATGGCTGGAGGATGCGCGCGACTGGGCGATCTCCCGCAGCCGTTTCTGGGGTGCGCCGCTTCCGATATGGAAATGCGCGGACTGCGGCAAGACGGAAGTGATCGGTTCAATCGATGAGCTTCGCGCGAAGACTGACAGGAAGATAACGAAATTTATCTTCGCGCGGCATGGCATCGCCGAGAGCAATATCCTGGGTGTCCGTTCCAGCGGGAATAACAACCATCATCTGGCTCCTGAAGGAAGAAAACAGTCCGAAGATCTGGCCCGGCAGCTCAAGAACGAGAAGGTGGATATTATACTATCTTCACCGGTCATGCGTGCCATGGAAACTGCGGAAATCATCGCCGAAGTGCTGGATATGCCCATAGAGAAGAGCGAACTCATCCGTGAAATGGATTATGGAGCTTGGGATGGATTCACTAATGCCGAGCTGCAGGAAAAGAACGAACTTTATCGTGATTATAAGAAGACATTCGGCAATGTGCAAGAGAGATATAATTTTCGCTTTGGCGGTGATGGCGAGTCGAGAGTCGATGCGGAAAAGAGAGTTGGGGAGTTCATCGGAGAGTGCATAGAGAAATATCCGGGCAAAAATATCTTGGTCGTCGCTCATGGTATCGTAGGGGCGATGCTGGAGAAGATCCTGAATGATCTTGATGTGGAAAGCTATTTTGCTATCGAGATGAAGATACAGAATGCCAAAACCAGGACTTTTTACGTCCGCGAAGACGGCAAGCGATTCGATCTGCATAAGCCGTATATCGACGAGATCTGTCTTGCTTGCCCGGAGTGCGGGAGGCCGATGAAGATCGTCGGCGACGTGTTCGATTGCTGGTTCGAGTCGGGCTCCATGCCGTACGCGCAGCTCCATTATCCTTTCGAGAACAAGGAGAAGTTTGAAACGAGCTATCCGGCGGATTTTATCGCGGAAGGCATCGACCAGACCCGCGGGTGGTTCTATACGCTCATGGTTCTCTCGACCGCCCTCTTCGACAAGCCGGCTTTCAAGAATGTGATCGTGAATGGGATCGTTCTTGCGGAAGACGGACAGAAGATGAGCAAGAAACTCAAGAATTATCCGGATCCGAACGTAATCCTCGAGAAATACGGCGCGGATGCCCTGCGCTATTACCTCTTCACCTCGCCGGTCATGAAGGCGGAGAATCTCAGATTTTCGGAAAAGGGCGTGGACGAGGTCCTCAAGAAATTCGTGCTGACGCTCTGGAATACATATTCGTTCTTCGTGATGAATGCGGAATTGGGCAAGATCGAAAGAGAGGAAATAACGGATTACAAGGAGTCTGATAATCTTCTCGACAGATGGATCATTTCTGAGCTCAATCTGCTGATTTCGGAAGTCGATCGGGAGATGCAGGATTACGACCTGGTGAAAGCATCGCGGCCGCTCATGGATTTCATGGATGAGCTTTCCAACTGGTATGTGAGAAGGTCGCGTCGGCGCTTCACCTCGGAAGCTGCGGCGGACAGATTGGCGGCTTACCATACACTCTATCACGTCCTCGTGACATTTACGAAGCTGATGGCGCCGTTCATGCCGTTCATCGCGGACGAGATATTCAAGAATCTCACGGATAAGAAG
Source organism: uncultured Candidatus Saccharibacteria bacterium (assembly GCA_964503935.1). GTDB lineage: Bacteria > Patescibacteriota > Minisyncoccia > JAHIHE01 > JAGLIN01 > STD2-77. The sequence continues at coordinate 3,323 of CAZDCJ010000002.1, read as the reverse complement.
TCAGTGCATTTGGAAAGATTTCCGGAAGCTGATAGTGATAAGATTGATAATGAATTGAGCAAGCAGATGGAAGCGGCGCGCGAGGTCGTGACGCTCGGTCTCGCGGTCAGGGCGCAGAACCGGATGAAAGTCCGGATGCCACTCCGGACTTTGTCGGTCCAGAAAGCGGGAGCAGGGGAGCTCAGAGACGAGCTTATCGATATCCTCAAAGACGAGCTGAATGTCAAAGAAGTGGAAGTCATCGATGCGGTTATGGAAAGGGAAGGCTGGGGCATTTCTCCCGAAGGCAGTATCCGTGTGGCGCTTGATCTCAACCTTACCGAAGAGCTGGAGCTCGAAGGCGCGGCGCGCGAGGTCATCCGGCAGATCCAGGCGATGCGCAAGAACGCGAAGTATGAGCGTGATGACATCGTAAGTGTAAAGTATTCGGTATCCGAAGGCGAAGTCAAAGCCAGGAAGATGTTCGGGCAGTGGACAGAGGAAATCAGGAAAGAATGTCTCCTTCGCCAGCTTGATGCGGTCGATGCTGTCGTTTCGGAAGAGTTTGACGGCATGGCGGAGCTCGACTTAAGCGGCGAAAAAGTAATCTTAGGTATAAAGAAATGAGCACTTATCGCACACAAGGGATAATCTTGCGACGCAGCGATTTCGGAGAAACGAACCTCTCGGTGCGCATATATACGCGGGATTTCGGCAAAACGCAGGCGGTAGGCAAGAGCGCGCGCAAGGCAAAGGGAAAACTCAAGGGACATCTTGAGCCCTTTTTGTGTGCGGATTTCAATCTTGTCCATGGCAAGAAGACGGACACTGTCGCGAACAGCTTCGTCCTTGACCCATTTCTCACACTCCGCCGTTCTTTCGACAGGATCATGGCCGCGTCAGTGATGGCGGAAATCGCGGACCGGATGACCTTGGAGGGATATCATGATCGACGCGTATTCGACCTTCTTCGGTCATCTTTCGTCTTCTTGGATAGGGAGCCTGAGGATAGGCAGTCTCTCTGGTGGCTCTTGATACTATTCTTCGAAGTGAATCTCCTGTCGCTTTCCGGTTTCTCTCCGCAGTCTGACAAGTGCGTCTTTTGCGGAGAGAAGATATACGCGGGCAAGAACTACTTCAGCTTTTCGCTGGGCGGAGTCCTTGATACGGCATGCGCGGCGAGGATTCCGGATGCGGTCCATGTGTCCGATGAGGCTATTAAGTTGATGCGGTTCCTGGTCGTGGATCGCGATAGTCCCGATTATGGGAAAGCGGTATCGGATAAGCTTGCCGAGCTCTCGCGGATCAAGGCCGAGTACGGGGCGATATTCCGCGCCGCGCTCCTTATGAAGAATTTCATAGAGTTCAATATCGACCGACAGGTGAATTCCTTCGAGACCTATCTCCGCTTTGCCAGGGAAAAGATTTGATTTATACTTGAGGTATGCCTTACCGTCATTGCGAGGATCCGAGGGCAGGGCTTACCCTCAACCTGATCGGGGGGGGGGCAATTCCGAGCCTATACGACACACCCTGGCGCTTTGCGCCACCCCTCTTAGAGAGGGGAATGAATCCAAAGATGCTTCTTATCAGTCGTAATGCTGACATTTTTGTCCTTGCTTGTATTCTTATAGTAGGTTAACCTGTATAACATGGTAATCCGGATATGACGAAGATTGATGCTTGAGGGGGTGAATGAAATAACAAAAGAAGCCTTATATCATCAAAGAGGATGGATCGAATAAGGCTATAGCGGCTGATAATAATTAATCTCAAATTATGATTGCTCCCGGATTCGATTTCCCGGATTCAAAACCGAAAGACAAGAAAGAATGGAAGATACAGAGGGCGCTCGAGATGCTTCCCGGCATTACTACATGGCTATTCCTTCTAGTCAGCATCTTGCTGTCATTCAAGCTCCCGATATCGATTGCGATCTTCATATTGGTCTTCGACATATACTGGCTGGTGAAAGTATTCTACATTACCGTCTTTATGGTGCTCGGATACCGGCGGATGCGCATATGGGACAAGGTGGACTGGGTCAGCAAATGCCAGTCCCTCAAGGATTCGAAGGAAGACAGCACTATCAAAGATTGGCGCAGCATCTATCATGTTGTCATAATCCCGACGTACCAGGAGGGGCTGGAAGTCCTTCAGCAGACGCTTGAGGCTATCTGCAAGAGCGACTATCCGAAGGATCGCATGGTCATAGTGATGGCTTTCGAGGAGCGGGCGGGTGAAGCGGCGAAAGAGCGTGCGGCAGCGATGGAAGAGAGATACGGCAGCCGTTTCTTCGGTTACATCACGACTTTCCACCCCGATGGCATCTTGGGCGAAGCTAAGGTCAAAGGGGCTAATGCCAGCTGGGCGGGGGAAGAAGCGCGCATGTTCCTGGACGAGAAAGGTATCAGCTACGAGGATGTCATAGTTTCTACTTTCGACAGCGATACCTGCGTGCACAGGGGATATTTTTCGTGCATCACATACCGTTTCATGATGAATCCGAAGCGGCTCCAATATAGCTATCAGCCGCTGCCGCTCTATAATAATAATATCTGGCAGACTAACAGCGTGGTCCGGGTCATCATGATTACTTCGTCTTTCTGGCAGATCACCCAGAGCGTGCGCCGCGAGAAGATGGTCACTTTTTCCAGCCATTCCATGAGCTTTAAGACGCTGGTCGATGTGAATTACTGGCCGCGAGACGTCATCTCCGACGATTCGATCATCTATTGGAAATGCTTCATGCTTTACCACGGAGATTACGGCGTCGAGCCGATATATCTGCCGGTTTCGCTGGATGCGGTGCTGGCGGAGAATTACCGCAAGACCGTGTGGAACCAGTACAAGCAGCAGCGGCGTTGGGCGTGGGGGATAGAGAACATCCCGATCATCTACCGGGCCTTATGGCGGGACGAGAAGATCTCACTCGGAAAGAAGATCGGCAAGTCCTGGGAGGAATTCATCGGCCGCATCTCGTGGGGAGTGTCGCCGATCATCATCACTCTTTTCGGCTGGATGCCGATCTGGTTCGGCGGTGAGGAATTCAACCGTACTATCTTTGCTCTTACGCTCCCCAAGGTGCTGGGATATCTCATGACTTTCGCGATGGTCGGACTCCTGACTTCGCTCTTTACCTCGCTTTATCTTCTGCCGCCCGCGCCGGAAGGGACGCCCCGTTGGAAGAAAACCATGATGGTCCTGCAGTGGGTGCTCTCGCCGATCGTATCTATCCCGTTGGGGGCATTGCCGATGCTTGATGCGCAGACGCGGATGCTTTTCGGGAAATACATGGAATTCTGGGTGACGGAGAAGGTGAGGAAGTAGATCGGGTCGTATCG
>CAZDCJ010000001.1:0-54581 GCA_964503935.1 uncultured Candidatus Saccharibacteria bacterium | reverse complement strand
GTTATTTTATATATTAAAGCGTTACTTTAAAGATTAGTTTATCTAGTCTAGAGCCTAATCTTTATCAGAAGAAAAACATGGAAACATCGCAAGTATCTATCCAGAGTCAGCCGGTGGAGGATAAGAAGGTAAGAGAATATGCCAAAACCTCGCTATTGGGGGGGGATTTTGGTAGTATGTATGGGTTTCGGTTTCAGAATCGTCAATCTCCTTTTGATGATTATCACTCTCGGAGCCGGTGTCTGGGCTCTGAAGAAGAATCAAGGAAAAGATAAGAGAGTTACGAGATACTGCTCGATTGGCATGGGGCTGCTAATTCTCTCTGCTATATTGGGGGTGTTCATCGAAGGAGCTCCTGTAGATTATTTTGTAAAAGATGTTTTATTTCCGGTTACGGAAAGTATGGGGATAAAGCTATGAACTCCGCCCATCGCCAGTCAGATTTGAGACTTATTCCAAAAACCGGCCTTTGGAGCCGGTTTTTATCATGGACGAGATAATCACTTCCCGTTTAGGAAGCGGGGAAGCTTTATCCTATAATCGAGTGTTTTGAAAAGCGCTTTCTTGAACCAGGTGAAGTCGAAAAGCGTAGAGGCGATAGGCGAGACTATCCTGCCCCAGCGGGGGTTTATAAGGAGGCGCAGGATGCCGTCTTCCCTTTTCTTGACTCCCAGGCAGGCCTTGATGCCTTCACACTTGTACTTCGGGTCTTGGATCCGGCGTGCGATGTCGATGCCGGTCAGGATGGCGGGCTTCATACCTTCGCCGGTGAGACCGGAGGCGAATCCTCCTGCGTCGCCGCAGAGATATATATTGCCGAATTCGAAGCCGCGGTAGTCGTAGTTGATAGTGAACCCTTCGAAGCGCGCGCCTTCGAGCGAGAAGCGTTCCTTGCACCAGGTGTCGAAATTCTCACGCAGCCGCTTGATCTCCTCCGGCGATTTTTTTTCAGCCGCGGCGTAGCCGGTGCCTACCGAGACGACGCCTTTCTGGGGGAATATCCAGCTGTAGGTGATGCCGAATTTCTTGAAATCCAGATGCATCTCTATATTCTGATAATCTCCCGGAATCATATATTGGTAAGCCACGAGGAATTCCTCGGTGGGGAGGCCGAGACTCTTCCTTACGATTGAGGTCGCGCCGTCCGCACCGATCAGGTAATCGAAGGGGAATTCTCCGCCGTCATCAGTGACGACCTTGTCCTCCTGTATTTCCTTGACGCTCTTATCAAAGAGCACGGCTGCCCCGGCAGAGCGTGCCTTCTCCGTCAGCCTTTCATTAAGCCGTTGGCGGTTCAATGTGCCGACGAAGACTTGCTTGCCATATTCCATCGCGAAGGACGTCTTCGGAGTCTTGAGAATCATACTTTCGAATTCGCGGTCCATGATGTCTGGCGAGACGTACCCCTTGATGAAATCGGGATGTATCCCCCCGCCGCACACCTTGTAGCTAGGTCTGGCGTTCTTTTCAAGGACAGTCACTTCGTATCCTTTGTTCTTTGCCAATTCAGACGCTGCGCTTAAACCCCCAGGCCCCGCGCCAACGATAACCACCCGCTTTTTCGTTTGCATCTTTTTTCCAAATATTATATTATTAGCTTATGTGGATTATAACATAGTTTAACCAATCTAAATATGGATTCCGGCTCTCGCAGTTTCTCTATCGTTGCCTTGGCACTATCGCGGCAAAGCGCAGTCGGAATTTAAAAAAGGAGATAAACATATGGAGATGGATATAAGTGAAGGAAACTTCGAACAGGAGGTCCTCAAGAACCCCGGCGTGGTGCTGGTGGATTTCTGGGCGCCGTGGTGCGGACCGTGCAGGATGATGGGTCCGGTCCTTGAAGGGATCGCGAAGGAATTCGAAGGGAAGCTCGTCGTTTGCAAGGTGAATGTGGATGAGAATCCTAACCTGGCGGGAAAATACGAGATCCTGAGCATTCCGGCATTAAAATTCTTCAAGGATGGGCAGGTAATCGACGAGATGGTCGGGCTTCAGCCCAAAGAGGTGCTCATAAGCAAGATAAAAGGCTTAATCAGTTGATAAGGTAAAAATATGGCAAAAAAAGTCACGGTGGACCAGGAACTTTGTATCGGGTGTGGCGCGTGCGCTAATCTTTGTCCGAAGGTATTTTCCATAGGAGACGAAGGCAAGTCGGAAGTGCTCGACCCTACCGGTTCCGGCAGTGATGTGGAAGTGGCAGCGAACAGTTGTCCGGTCGGAGCGATCAGGGTGACGGAGGAATAAGCGATAACCTTTGATTTTTTGCGGATATCTTATCCTGTGTCATCCTGGAATTCCCGCAGGAAATAGCCGGGGTACCTGTCTTGGGCGGATAGGCATTATCATAAATATACGGTTAAGATAATCCATTTCGAGGAATCACGGGATTCCGGATATTTTGTTACTGCAAAATATCCGGAATGACATGAACGTTGAGCAGGAGGGCGATCTTTCGGAGTTTCTTCAGGCTCGTGAGATCCAGCCTCCTTTTGTCTTATAAATGTAAATGAAAGATATGTATGACCTCATAATAGTCGGTGCCGGACCGGCCGGCCTCACCGCTTCCATCTATGCTTCCCGCTATAAGATCAACCATCTGGTGCTGGGGGACATGTGCGGCAGCGCGCTCGGCAAAGCGCACGCCATCGAGAATTGGCCGGGGGAGAAATCTATCGGCGGCTTTGACCTGCTTAACAGATTCTATGAGCATGCCGTCTCGCTAGGGGCGGAGATCCTGCCGGAAGATATGGTGGCGATCGCGAGGGAAGGCGATATATTCAAGATAAAGACCTCGCAGAACAAGGATCTGGAAGCGCGTACGGTCATCATCTCGTCCGGCACCAAGGAGCGCAGGCTCGGCATCCCCGGGGAAGAGGAATTCTTAGGAAGCGGCGTGAGCTACTGCGCGATCTGTGACGGAGCTTTCTTCAAAGGTAAGACGGTTGCGGTCGCGGGTGGCGGCAATTCGGCGTTTATGGCGGCGATGATGCTATCCGAACATGCCGCGAAGGTGTACCTTATCCATCGCAGTGATAATTTCCGCGCGGAGCCGGTGATGATAGAGCGGGCGAAGGCGGAGCCCCGGATCGATATTTTGGCGGGATATAGTATAAAGGAGATCAGGGGAGATAAGAAGGTGGAGAAGCTGCTTCTCGACAAGGAATACCAGGGGAGCGGAGAACTTCCGCTTGACGGGATCTTCGTGGAGATAGGCATGATTCCCAACGGCGTGCTGCTTCGGGATATAGGCGTGGATACTGACGAAGCGGGGCACATCGTAGTGGACGCGGCGTGCGCGACCAACGTCGCGGGAATCTTCGCGGCTGGCGATGTTAGTAGCGGCAGTAATGGCATCCGGCAGATCCTTTCGGCAAGCGCGGAAGGGATGATCAGCGCGTCGAGCGCGTATAATTTCCTCAAGACCGAATAGTTTATCTCCTGAGATGAAGGTAATCCGAATCGATAAGTTAATCCGGCATAAATATATAGTATGAAAAGCGATGCATTCAAGAATGCACTGAAGCAGCTCGATAACGTCTCGAAGGTCATAGATATCGACGAGTCCACGCTGGAGATACTCCGGCATCCCAAGAAGATCGTGACCGTCAGCATCCCGGTCCGGATGGACTCGGGCAAGATCCAGGTCTTCAAAGGATACCGTTCCCAATATAATGACGCCCTCGGTCCATTCAAGGGCGGTATACGCTTCCATCCCGACGTCGATCTGTCGGAAGTGAAGGCGCTTTCGGCGTGGATGACTTGGAAATGCTCGGTGGTCGGCATCCCTTATGGTGGCGGAAAGGGCGGAGTGGTCGTGGATGTGAAGAAGCTCTCGCAAGGGGAGCTGGAGAGGCTGTCGCGCGGATATGTGCGGGCGCTCTGTGATGTCATCGGGCCGGACAAGGATATCCCGGCGCCGGACGTCAACACCGATCCCCAGATCATGGCGTGGATGATGGACGAATTCAGCGCGATGAGAGGTTATAATGTCCCCGGCGTAGTGACTGGCAAGCCGATCGAAGTCGGCGGGACGCGGGGAAGGAAATTTTCCACTTCCCAGGGCGGGGTATACGTATTCGGGAAGATCATAGAGAAGCTGGAGCTGGATCCTAAGAAGCTCAAGATAGCTATCCAGGGATTCGGCAATGTGGGATACTTCGCCGCCGATATCTTGGTAGCACTAGGCTATAACGTGGTTGCAGTCTCCGATTCGCAGGGCGGCATCGTCCTCGATGACGATGAACAGACGACTCTTAGTGCAAAAGACGTACTAAGATACAAGGAATCTACCGGCAGCGTGGTGGGATATCCCAAGACGCGCAAGATCACCAACGAAGAACTTCTGGAGCTCGATGTTGATGTGCTCATGCCTGCGGCGCTGGAAAATGTCATCACGGAGAAGAATGCGGATAAGATCAAGGCCAAGCTCATCGTGGAACTGGCAAACGGGCCGGTGACTCCGGAGGCCGATAAGATGCTGGAGAAGAAGGGCGTGACGATCGTGCCTGATATCCTCGCCAATGCCGGCGGGGTAATTGTGAGCTATTTCGAGTGGGTGCAGAACCTGCAGAATTATTATTGGAGCGAGAAGGAGAACATCTCGCGCCTCAAGACTATCATCGAGGATGCTTTCGACGAGGTGTGGAACAAGAAGTGCTGCACGGCGGATTGCTCCATGCGGCTCGCGGCTTATGCCATCGCGGTGGAACGGGTAGCCAAGGCGGAAAAATCGAGGAGGAATCTATAAGAGGAATCCTTTATCGTGTCGTCTATCAGGCATTCAGATAAGTTCGATTCTTATCTGCCATCTCGAAGGAGCGGTGCGACTGAGAGATCCGGAAATCGCGTCTTTTCATAGATTTCTCGCGATGCTCGAAATGACAAAAATGGTTTTTTGGGAATAATACAGAATAAATATCATATAAGGCGTTAGCTCCCCCCCCCTTGAGAGGGGCTCGCCTCGCCAAAGCGTAGCGGCGCCGGGGTGTGTTGAATCCTGGATTCCCGTCTGTGCTACGCTGGAAGCCATGGCCCCGGATCAAGTCCGGGATAAACTCCGCGCGGGGCCGGAGTTTATCCCCCGATTTTGGCCCTGGGCAGGCTCTGATGAAGATCGGGGCGGGAATGACAATTACGTTCAAATCCTAACTCAAATCAAATGACTCCGGAAAAAGAAAAGATCTATATCGTGGGCAATTGGAAGATGAATCCGCCGTCGCTCGATGACGCGCAGACTCTCTTTGACGAGGTAGAGAACGATGCCTATAGGCTGGAAGGCGGTGAAGCGGAGACAGTCGTCTGCATGCCGTATATCTTTCTTTCCGATTTCGATCCCGATGGCAAGGTACGGCTGGGGGCGCAGGACGTCTTCTGGGAGAGCCGCGGCGCTTATACCGGGGAAATCTCAGTGGAGATGCTTCGCCGGTTGGGGGTGAGATATGTCATCGTCGGGCATTCGGAGCGGCGCAAATTCCTGGGAGAGACCGACGAGATGGTCAATCTCAAGCTGAATGCCTCCCTCGCGGGAGGGCTGCGGCCGATCCTCTGCATCGGCGAGACGCTGGAAGAGCGCCGCAGGGGGGATGCGGGCGATGTCATCATCGGCCAGCTGGAAAAGGCTTTCAAGGATATTCCCGCCGGCAGCGCGGGGGGCAAGCTGCTTATCGCCTATGAGCCGGTCTGGGCCATCGGTTCCGGACTTACGCCCGGGGTGGACGATCTCATGAGCGTCGAGCTTCTCATCAAGAAGATAATCAACAAGACTTACGGCCGGGAAATCGCCGAGATGACCCCGATCCTTTACGGGGGCAGCGTGACGAGTGACAATTGCTTCGACATGGTGGATAAGACCGGCATGAGAGGGCTGCTTGTCGGCGGCGCGTCTCTCCAGGCGAGAGAATTCATGGAGATAGTGAGGAAGTTCGCGAAATAGGAGGGATTTACATATAGAGCCGTGTCATGTTTACTTCTTATGATAATACTTTTTTGTCATTCCGAGCCCTTGGCTTACCAAGGATAAACTCCGCGAGGAATCTCTTACTTGGGACAAGATTTTCATTAATATTTCATACTGGTTTTATTTCTGAAGTCTTATAGTATAATAAGGTTCAGATACGAAGGTTTGCCATATTAATCCGTAATCCGAAATATGGGAAAAATAAAAAGCGTCTTGATGTTCCTTGTCGCTGCCGGATTCTTCTACGGGGCGTACTATCTCTACGGACAGTGGAAAGCGTCCCAAGAGACAGAAACCAGCACCTCCAAGGGCACTGATTGGGACGAAGTGACCGCCTCGAGCAGCTCATTTACGCCGTCATCGGACCTCATGGAACAGAATCTGGACAATATCGCCGAACCGGCGGACTGGAGGTATTATCGCAATGTCGACTACGGGTTCGCGTTGAATGTGCCGCAGAATGTCCTGGGAACGGATTATTGCCTGGAAAGGAAATTCGAGGTACCTGTCGTTACTCTGAAGGACTCAGATTCGCACGCGGTATTCGTGGTGCCGGAATATTTCTATGAGAAATACACGCCTAGCAATGAAGAGCTCCGGGACAAGTCGGGTGATATCACTTTCGAAGAGGATGACCCCATCGATGAAGGCGATCCGAATCTCTCCGATACTGATGGCGACGGGATAAACGATTGCCGGAAGAGATACTATTCGATTTCTCTCATCAGGCTGGAAATAAAAGGTACGGACCGCGGTGTCGGCATACCTCCTCTCGGTAATCCCAAGCTCGGAATCGCCTTGCGTTCGGTGAAGATAGAGGATACGGCGAGACTTAATAACTTTCTCGCGGAGACCTTTGGTAGCGGTTGCGTGCTTTCAGGAAAGACGGAGCTGGAAGGTCGGGAGGGGCTTTATAAGCTGAAAATCGCTAATACCGAAGGCACGGACAAGAGGGGAAATAAGCTTGTTTGCGCTACGACCAAAGTTACGGACATACTCTACAATCCTTCTCATAACAGGCTGGTTTATGCCCTGCTTCCCAAGGAAGGGATGTTGTTCTCTGATGAAGGGGGTATCTATGACGAAGACATGATAGCGAGCATGCATCTGGAGTAATCGGAAGAGGAGAAAAAAACCGATCATTGGTCGGTTTTTTATTCCGGCCGGCAGGGGATCGGCTATAGGTTTTTTGCTAAAAAAAGAGTATAATTCATCCAGGACGGAGGGCGTATCAGCTTTTAATCTTAAGTCATTTTTCTATGAAAAAAATCGCAATCAACGGTTTCGGACGCATCGGCAGGATCTCATTCCGTATCGCTTTTGATAATCCGGATCTTGAGATCGTGGCAGTGAACGACCTCACAGACACCAAGACTTTGGCGCATCTTCTCAAATACGATTCCAATTACGGAGTCTACGGAAAGGAAATAACTTCCGATGAGCAGAATATCTTCGTGGACGGAAAGGCAATACGCGTATTCGCGGAAAAGGATCCAGCGAGCCTCCCCTGGAGGGATTTCGGCGTGGATGTAGTACTGGAATGTACGGGTTTCTTTCTTGACAAGGAAAAGGCCGGCAAACACCTTGAAGCGGGAGCGAAGAAGGTCGTGATCAGCGCCGCGGGCAAAGGAGAGGGTATACCGATCCTCATCATGGGAGTCAACGAGAAGGATTACGATCCGTCGGTGCACGACATCGTCTCCAACGGCTCGTGCACTACGAACTGCCTCACGCCGGTCGTGAAGGTCCTTAATGACAAGATCGGGGTCGAGAAAGGCTTCATGAGCACGGTGCACAGCTATACCAATGACCAGCGCATCCTCGACCTGCCGCATGATGATTTCCGCAGGGCGCGCGCGGCGGCGGTTTCTATCATTCCGACCACGACCAATGCGGCTAAGGCGGTAGGGAAGGCTATTTCCGAACTCGACGGGAAGCTCGACGGCTACGCGATGCGCGTGCCGACTCCAGTAGTCTCCATTGTGGATTTTACGGCGGTTCTGAGGCGCGAGACTTCGATAGAAGAGCTTAACGGGCTATTTAACGAGGCTGCGAACGGCGAAATGAAGGGCATTTTAGGCGTCACGAATGAGCCGCTGGTTTCTATCGATTTCCGCGGAAACTCACTCTCATCGATCGTCGATCTTCCGCTTACCAACGTCATGGGTAGCCTTGTCAAAGTCTGCGCCTGGTATGACAATGAGTATGGGTACTCCTGCCGCCTGGTGGATATGGCCAAGATGGTCGCGGATTCGATACAGTAAATAGGATAGCATTCTGAATTGTCATCCCGGAATTTTACTTTGGCAAAATATCCGGGATCAGGTCTGTCTCAGGATTCTCGATATATTTCATTCAGTCCATATCGTTAAAGTGAACCGATGGGCGAGGTGGATTCCGGGTCAAGCCCGGAATGACAAATTTATATTCAATGATTTTAATGAAACTCATATGTCACACAAATGCAAGAATCTCCTTATCCGCTGTATGGATTTCCGTCTCCGGGACGGACTCATGGAATGGGTGGATGAAAGCGGTCTTTTCGAGGGCGGTTTCGACGTCATCTCGCTGGCAGGCGCGAGCAAGAGCCTGGCGGACGGAAGCGAGGAAATCAAGGACTTTTTTCTTCGCCAAGTGAGCGTTTCGACTGATTTGCATCATGCCGAGAGGGTGATAATATTCCATCACAGCGACTGCGGGGCGTACGCGAAGGACTATGATTTCGTCTCCAAACTGGACGAAAAGACCAAGCAGATCGAAGATATGGAGAAAGCGCGCGAAATCATCTTGAGCAAATATCCGAACATAGAGATACTGTTGGCATGGGGAGATCTCCAAGACGAGCACGGAGACAAGATCGAGTTTGAAATCGTGGAAGGATAACACTCTTTCTTTTGAAACGTGTTGCCCGAATTTCATCTTTCGGATTTGTCATGCTGAACTTGTTTCAGCATCTTCGTGATATTACGTCAGAATTATTTTATAATGTTCAATCCTTATATAACGAGGATCCTGAAACAGACGCAGATCCCGGATATCCCTTCAGGATTCCGGGATGACATGGTTCAGGATAACACTATTCATAGCGGATATAACAGAGGATTTGCCGTGTTATCTGGAGGACTTGGAGGGCAAAGGCGTCGAGACTTTCGATTTTTCCGAAAAGAAGCTTCAAAATTTCCTCAGGGATCCGGACGGCAATCTTATCGAATTGGTAGATGCCAACGATAATTATTTTAAGTAAAATCTTATGAAAAGCATACAAGAAGTCGAGGATCTCAAAGGCAAGCGGGTCCTAGTGCGTGTCGATTTCAATGTCCCGCTCGGAGATGACGGGGTCGTGGATGAAAATGAAGCTTGGCGCATCACTGCGGCGCTGCCGACCATCAAATTCCTTCTTGAAAAAGAGGCGAAAGTGATCCTCATGTCGCATCTCGGCCGGCCCGACGGACAGGTCGTGGAAGAGATGCGATTAGGCCCGGTGCAGGACCGGCTTTCAGAAATGCTCGAACTTTCGGTGACGAAGACGCCGGATTGCATCGGGCAGGTTGCGGAGGAGGCTGTCGCCAACATGCAGGAGGGGGAAATCATGCTTCTTGAGAACCTGCGTTTCCACAGCGAAGAAGAAGCGAACGATATGGAATTCGCGGGGAAGCTTGCCAAGCTCGGCGATATCTATGTCAACGAAGCTTTTTCCGCCTCGCACCGCGCGCACGCCAGCGTGGAGGCAGTCGCTCATCTTTTGCCGTCATATGCGGGGCTGGGGCTTGAGAAAGAGATCAAGGCTCTCGGCAAAGTGATTGCGGATCCTGCCCGCCCGGCAACCATTATCATGGGCGGACTGAAAGCGGAGACCAAACTTCCGGTCATAAATTTTCTCCTCGGCAAATTCGACCATGTCCTCATCGGGGGCGTGATCGCGAATTTCCTTCTCGAAGCCAAGGGTGTAAATATCGGAAAATCCGTGAAGGATGATCTGGATGTCAGTGAAGCGAAGAAAATCGATCTCGGAAATCCCAAGATCCATATCCCGAGCGATGTGGCGACGGATAATCCCGACAATAAGGAAGTGGATCTCGCCACGGAAGAAATCGGGGATTTTCGTATTCTGGATATCGGAGAAAATACTCTGGAAGATTACAAAGCCATCATCAAGAACTCCGCGACAGTCATCTGGAACGGTTCGGTGGGACTCTTCGAGCAAGATGCGTATGCGCGGGGTACGCGGGAAATAGCGAGGGCGATGGCCGAGTCTTCGGCGGAGACGATCATCGGCGGAGGTGACACAATCCTTGCGCTTACCGATTTCGGCTATATCGATGATATGAAACATGTCTCTACCGGCGGCGGCGCCATGCTGGAATTCCTTTCGGGCGCGAAGCTGCCGGGAATCGAGGTACTGAAATAATCTAATCATTAAATATATACGCTTATGCCTGTGAAGATATCGAAAATAGCCGCCCGAGAGATACTGGACTCGCGCGGCAATCCCACGGTGGAGGTGGAAGTCGCTCTCGACAATAAGGTCCGGGCAAAAGCATCGGTAGCTTCCGGCGCTTCCACGGGCGAATTCGAGGCGCTGGAACTTCGTGACGGAGATGAGGCGCGTTATAGCGGAGTGGGAGTGTTGAAAGCTTGCGCGAATGTGAACAAGAAGATTGCTCCGTCCCTCATCGGCCAGACGATTACGGCACAGAAGAAGATTGATGCGCTCATGCTCAAGCTCGACGGGACAGAGAATAAGGCGAACCTCGGAGCAAACGCTATCCTGGGAGTCTCACTGGCGTGCGCGCGGGCAGCGGCAATATCTCAGGATAAGCCGCTTTACCGGTACCTGGCCAAGACTTACGGATATGAGGATAAGAAATTCCGCTTTCCGGTGCCCATGTTCAATATCTTGAACGGCGGCAAACATGCCGACAGCGGTCTTTCCATACAGGAATTCATGGTCGTGCCTCTTGGTATCGCGACCGTAGAAGGCCGGATCCGGGCGGGAAGTGAGATATTCCATGCTTTCCAGAAGATCCTTGCGGGTGGTGGATACGCGACCGGCGTAGGAGATGAGGGTGGTTTTGCCCCCCGGCTGGACAGTATCGAGAAAGGGATCGAATCGATCCTCAAGGCGATCGAGCAGGCGGGTTATGAGGCGGGCAAAGACGTCTTCGTCTCTCTGGATGCGGCTTCCAATTCCTTCTATTTTCACAAAGAAGACCAGTATGTCATCAATCCCGGCAACGCTTGCCTCGACGCCAACCGGCTAGTCGCCCTCTACGCGGAATGGATAGGAAAATACCCGATCCTTTCACTGGAGGACGGGCTCAATGAGAACGATCTTGCGCTCTGGAAGGAAATGAAGAAGCGGCTCTTATCGGTCAAGAAGGATTTTCTTGTCGTGGCTGATGACCTTACAGTGACTAATCCGGTGCGGGTGGAAGCAGCCGCTAAGAAGAATGCCGCGAACGCGATCATCATAAAGCTCAATCAGATCGGAAGTCTTACGGAAACGATGGAGTGTATCAGGAGATCCCAAGAGCTTGATTGGAAGATCATCGTCTCGCACCGCTCTGGTGAGACTTGCGATGATTTCATCGCGGATCTGGCGGTCGCGGTCGGTGCGGAATTCCTCAAGTCCGGTTCGCTTTCGCGGGGTGAGCGGCTTACGAAATATAACCGGCTGATGGAGATCGAGAAAGAGGTCTGATTCTTCGATATTCTTTAAGACAAATAAAATTCACCTTGATAAAGGTGAATGCCTGGAATCTTATCGGGAGCCCTATTGCGGTCAGTGCCAACGCGATTATGACAGCGAGAAATATCATATGTCTCAATATTTTTGTAAGGGTCCGGCGTTTGGGTTTTTTCTTTCCGCTGAATCCGGCGACGGGATTGAGACTCGTACCAATGCCCAATATCCAGAATGCGAATTTGAAACCGAAGATGCTCATAGATATACCTCCTATTTTATACTAAGATAAGCCAAAAAAAGCGTACTGTCAAGATAAACAAAATCATTAACCATTATGTCCAAACCGAAGAAACCGACGAACATGCTGATTATCCTGGATGGCTGGGGAGTCGCCCCGAAGTCAGAAGGCAATGCGATCGAGCTTGCCAAGAAGCCTTTTTTCGACAGCCTTGTCGAGAAATATCCATATACGGAGCTTAATGCTACGGGGCTCGCAGTGGGTCTCAGCGAAGACGAGCGAAGTGGGAGCGAAGCGGGGCATATCAATATCGGCGCAGGGCGGATCATCAAGCAGGACTCGCAGATCATTAACGAAGACATCCAGTCGGGAAAATTCTTCCAGAATCCCCGTATCCGCCGGACCATCAATCATGCGATCGTGCAGAAGACCGACTTGCATATCATGGGTCTCCTGTCGGATTCGGACAGTCCGCACAGTGACCCCGGGCATCTTTATGCTATCATGAAGATGGCCAAGGACGGCGGTGTCAAGGAAGTCTATTTTCATCTATTTACCGACGGACGCGATGCTTTTGAGAAGAGCTCGCTTTCCTTTGTCCGGATACTGGAGGAGAAGATCAAGGAAATCGGCATCGGAAAGGTCGCTTCTATCGGCGGAAGATACTATGCGATGGACCGGGTCAAGCACTGGGATCGGATGCAGCGGGCATACGACGCTATGGTGCTCGGTGTGGGCGCCCGGGCCGAATCCGCAGAGCAGGTGATCAAGGATTCCTACAATCACGGTCTGACCGACGAATTTATCGTGCCGACCGTCATCGTGGATAAGGACGGCAGACCGGTGGCCCAGATCAAGGACAATGATGCGGTAATCTTCTTCAACTTGCGCGGTGACCGCGCCAGGCAGATGACGAAACTGATAACCATGCCGGAGATGAAGGACTACAAGAACCGTACACAGGTCCTGCACGGCGTCTTCATGTGCACGCTTGCGGATTTCGGACAGGATCTGCCGGTGCAGATCGCTTACAGCTCGCAGGCAGTGGAGGATACGCTTCCCAGGGCGCTCCGGCATATGAAGCAGCTCTATATCGCCGAGGCGGAAAAATATCCGCATGTTACCTATTTCTTTAATGGCGGCCACCGGGAGTTGATCGCGGGAGAGAACCGTGAGAGGATAGTCTCCAAGAATGTATTCTCTTATGATCAGCGGCCGGAAATGTCGGCCGGAGACATCACGGATGTCATCGTGGCGAATATCAAGCACGGCGTATATGATTTCATACTCGTCAATTATGCCAATGCGGACATGGTTGGGCATACAGGGAACCTCAAAGCGGCCATCTGCGCGATCGAATTCCTCGATAAATGCCTGGAAAAAGTGATTACCGAGGTACTGGAGAGCGGCGGCACAGCGGTCATAACGGCCGATCATGGCAATGCGGATGAGATGTTGGATCCTGAGACGGGAAACATCTCCACTATGCACAGCAAGAACCCGGTGCCTTTTATCATCGTGAAGGGGGGGCTGACGAAGGAGAATTGTCTGCTCAAGAAGAGCGGCGTCCTGGGGAATGTGGCGCCGACGCTCTTGGAGGTCCTGGAAATCCCCAAGCCGCAGGCAATGGTGCTGGGAAGCCTGATAGAAGGATGATTTCCTGTGAGCCCCGTCTTTTCCCGTGACATGCCGCCGGGCTCCCGGCATAGCAATCTATCTCATGCAATGCTCGTATCTTTCTGCATGTCGGTAGTACGGGATGTGACGAAGATTCCAAAAAATCTTAACGACAAGAGATCTCTGACCTTACGCGTTAATCTTTTACATCACCTAACAATCAGTATGAAAAGAAAATCGCTTTTCGCCTTTCTTCTTGGAGGGGCTTTGATAATCATGGCACTGGGCTGGGGATTTGCCGCGGCGACAGGGACGGCTTCGGCGTCACCCGGAAATGCTTCGAGCGGAGCTGCGACCGTTCCTAATGGTTCCGCGACGGAGAAAGAGCCGCTCTATCCCGAGCTCGGAGATGCCGAAGAAACAGCTACGGCAGCATGTACCGATCAGCCGGATTCGGCAGGGCTCATTCCCTGCGGAAGGCATATCAATGATCCTGCGACGAGTTGGGATGAATGTGAAAAATGCGATTTCTGCTCTTTGGCGCTTTCGCTCCAGCTTGTAATAAATTTCCTCCTGAAGATAGTGGGCGTGGCGGCTTTTTTGGCAATCGTCTTGGGACAGCTCCTCGCCATGACGGCGGTCGGCCAGACGGATATGATGGTGAAGATCAAATCCGCGCTCTGGCAAGCGCTGCTGGGCTTCGCTTATGTCGTTGCGGCGTGGATAGTGGTGAATGCCATACTTGCCGCCGTCGGTTACACCGATCCGTTGGAAGGGGAATGGTACACGGTGTGCTGAAAATAACTGACAACTGATGACCCACGACTTATGGCTTGAGGATGGATAACGACAGTTTGTCATTTCGAACCAAGCGGCGGCGAGGTGAGAAATCTAGGAAAGGTACGTTTTGGGTTGGGATATTCTCTGTTGGTTCCTTTTGTTTTTATCAATTCGAGAATTCGGAAAGTGAGGAGTAGTGGACTTTAGTCCGCGCTGATGATATAGCCTGAGATGATTGAAAAGATGCGCGCGAAACGAAGTCCTAGTTCACTAGGGTAAATTCCGCTACTCCGAATACCTATATTGTCTCATCCCCTAGCAGGCAGGGATCCGGAAACAAGCAGAAATTACTTCCTCGAATCTCAAAACTATATCTATATCCAAGAAGCATCCTCTGTCATCCCGAGCGGAACGTGAATTGCTGGACTTCCTTTATCAAGATCCTTGT
Organism: uncultured Candidatus Saccharibacteria bacterium; assembly: GCA_964503935.1. Taxonomy (GTDB): domain Bacteria; phylum Patescibacteriota; class Minisyncoccia; order JAHIHE01; family JAGLIN01; genus STD2-77. The sequence continues at coordinate 39,853 of CAZDCJ010000001.1, read as the reverse complement.
CTCCCGATTCTGCGATAGATCCGTCAATTTGTCATTCTCGTAAGAATTCCCCGTGCTTCATCCAATGCATATAGAACGATCTGTGTGGAGCACTTTGTTCAAGGGATCCTTACAGGATGACAATAAGGAAGGTTCTATTGGGAGAATCGGGTTAATTTCGATATTCACGTGGATATGACTTACCTATCCTATGCTGTCACGCTGAACTTGTTTCAGCATCTGCTTTGCATTACGTCCAATTCTTGCCATACAATAATTTAACATTATATGACGAAGCTCCTGAAACAGATGCAAATCCCGTATCAAGTCCGGGATGATATGGTTTAGGATGACATAAACAATAGTTGGGTAATTAAAGAGGTTGGAATAGCAAAAAACGCTATTTGGATAAACCCCGCTTTTTTGGTATAATAAAGCCAAGATAATTACCTCATAGGAACATATGCTTGATGTGATAACGATGGGCGGGGCGCTCCGCGACATCACTTTCGCGACCGATAAAGGTAAGGTGATCGAGACGCCGGAAGACCTCACTTCTCAGCGGCTTTTGGCTTTCGAGTACGGCGCGAAGATCAGAAGCGAAGACGTGCGGATGAATTTCGGGGGTGGGGCGTGCAATGCGGCGGCGGTATTTGCTAAGATGGGCCTCACGACCGCAGTAATCTCGCGGGTCGGAAAAGACGGGGATGGCCGGGCGATAATCGATAACCTCCGGAGTCGCGGCGTAGGGACGGAGCTTCTCCAGACAGACGAAAGAGCCGAGACAGCCTTTTCGTTCATCGTGGTAGATAGCGCGACGAAGGGCGGGGAGCGGGTGGCGTTTTCTTATCGGGGAGCTTTGGAAAATATGGAAGTGAAAGTCGAGGACCTCAAGGACGCGAAATGGCTGTACATGACCGGACTGGGCAGGGATTGGAAGGAAAATCTTGGGGTCGTAGCGCAGGCGGTCCGGGAGAACGGCATCAAGCTCGCTTGGAATCCGGGCGCGAGAGAGATCGCGGGCGGACGGAAAGAGCTTGATATTCTTCTTCGGGAAACCGAACTATTTATCATAAATAAAGACGAAGCAATCGAGCTGGTTTTGGGCGATTCCGGAGCGGACGTTTCCGGCGAGGGAGTTAACGATACTGTCAAGCTCATAGATAGGATCAAAGGCTGGGGGCCGAAGAATGTCATTATTACTGACGGAAAGAACGGGGCGCATCTCAAGACGGACGAGGCGCTTTTCAGCGTACCGGCATTCCTCCAGAAACAGACGGACACTACCGGCGCAGGCGATGCTTTCGGTTCGGGACTCTTGGCGGGATATATCCTTACTGACAAGTGGGACCTGGCGCTCAAATACGGCATCATTAACAGCAGCGGGGAAGTCAGTGAGTATGGCGCCGAGAGCGGTATTATGACTTGTGAAGAGATCGAAGGCAGATTGGGAGAAGTCGGGGTGCAGGCAATCGGGTGAAATATATGCTCTCTTTGTGTCATGCTGAACTCGTTTCAGCATCTTCTTAGTATTCGCTCAATCCGCATCGTGGGGTCATATCGTCAGATGATGAGGACCCTGAGATAGACGCGGATCCCGGATCAAGTCCGGGAGACACAAGTTCAGGATGATAATAAGAACTTCTTGTTTTTCATAAAGATAAAAAGCAAACGGTTTCTTTATCAATAGCATCAAGCATATGTTACAAAATAAATTGGAAAAATTCTTCAGCCCGAAGTCGGTGGCGGTGATCGGCGCGTCTACGGATAAGAGCAAGATCGGCTACGGGATACTCAAGAACCTTATCGAGGGGAAATACAAGGGCAAGATTTACCCCGTCAATCTCAAGGCTAAGAAGATACTCGGGTTCAAGGCCTATCCTTCCGTTTTGGAGATTCCGGGACCGGTAGATCTGGCGATTGTCGTCATCCCGGCGCCGTTCGTGAATTCCACGCTCCGAGAGTGCGGAGAGAAAGGTATCAAGAATGTTATCGTGATTTCGGCCGGCTTCAAGGAGACGGGAAAGGAAGGCGCAAAACTGGAAAAGGAAATGCAGATGATTGCTGCGGAATTCGGGATGGAAATTATCGGGCCAAATTGTCTCGGGCTTGCGGATTCGGTGAATAATCTCAACGCGTCTTTTGCCAATGGCATGACCAAGAAAGGTAAACTAGGGTTCATCTCCCAGTCGGGTGCCATCTGCTCGGCGATGCTGGACTGGGCCAATGCGAGCGGCGTCGGTTTTTCGCGTTTCGTCAGCATCGGCAATAAGGCTTCGGTGGGCGAGGCGGAGCTTCTGGAATATTTCAAAGGCGACAAGGAGACGGCGTCTGTGTTGGCCTATCTCGAGAGCTTCAAAGATGGCGACAGATTTATGAAAGCGGCGGCCGAGCTGGCGCGGGTAAAGCCCTTGGTCATCATCAAGCCGGGCACGAGCAAGGCGTCGCAGAAAGCGATGCAGTCCCATACGGGAGCGCTTGCGGGGGCGGACGAGGCGACGCGAGTGGTATTCTCGCAGACGGGCGCGACGCGCGTGGAGAATATGCAGGAACTTTTCGGTGTTGCAAATTTCCTCTCGCGCTACCCGGGTCTCAAGGGCAACCGTATCGCCATCATTACCAATGCGGGCGGGCCGGGCGTGCTTGCGAGCGACGAGGTCGAGGCAAATGGCCTCCAATTGGCCAAGCTCAGCGCTAAGACGATGGAATATCTCCGCGGCCATCTTCCGGCGGAAGCTAACGTCCATGATCCGGTGGACGTGCTTGGCGATGCCAAGGCGGATCGCTTCAAGATCGCTCTTGATGTCCTTCTGGAAGAAAAAGGCGTGGATGGCATCGTGTTCATACTCACGCCGCAGCGGGGTACCGAGATCGAAAAGACCGCGAAAGTGCTTACTGAGGCCGCCAAGCGTACTGATAAACCGATCGTGGCGAGTTTCATCGGCGGCGAGCTGGTGGGTCCGGCAGCGGAAAAGCTCAAAAAGAGTCCGGTGGCGGCTTACGACCATCTCTCTGCGGCGATCGGGGCTCTGGGGAAAACGTGGGAGTGTGAGAAGAATAAGACAGAGGCGAAGGAATATCTGGCTTCTTGCCACGTGAGCGCGACAGAGGACAGGCCGGACAGGAAAATCATGCCGTTCAAGTCCAACCCCGACTTTATTGAAGCATTCCGGCTGCTGGAAGAATACGGTATCCCGGTCGTCCGTTCCGCGGTCGCCCATACTCCGCATGAGGCGGTGAAGCTCGCGAACGAGATCGGCTATCCGGTGGCGATGAAGATATTTTCTCGCAGGATCAGCCACAAGACGGAAGTGGAGGGGGTAAGGATCGATATCCGCAGCGATTTGGAAGTTCGGGAATATTTTGATAGAATTAAGGGAAAGCTGGGCGATACCCTCGAGGGGATGATCGTGCAGCCGATGGTGGATGGCCGGGAGATAATCCTCGGCATGAAGAAGGACGAAGGCTTCGGCCATATGCTGATGTTCGGTCTCGGCGGGGTCTATACGGAAGTGGTCAAGGACGTGGCTTTCCGTTTCGCTCCCATCAACCGGGACGAGGCAATGGAGATGATGCAGGAGATCAAGTCTTTCAAGATCCTGACGGGCTATCGCGAATTTCCAAAGATGGATATCGAGGCGCTCGCGGATACCCTGGTCGGACTTTCCAATCTTGCACTAAATCACCCGGAGATAAGAGAACTCGATATCAATCCTCTGATGGTCCGGCGGGAAGGCCAGGGGTGCCAGGCGGTGGATGTAAGGATAATGGTAAGATAATATCATCTATGGGAACAAGCAAAGAAAAGTTGGGGAAATTGAAGAGATATGCTGCTAATCTCCATATCGATGCGGAAAGACAGAGGCGTGTGTATGACGAGATCAAGGATAATGCGGAAGATGACTTCGATTTCTCCCTGCTCACTATTTCTGCGGCCGTAATGATAATCCTCGGGCTGATCGTCGATTCGTCGTCGGTAATCCTTGGCGGGGTGCTGATATCGCCTCTGGTCTGGCCGGTGCTGGCACTTTCTCTCGGACTGGTAGAGGGCAAATCCAGGCTCATCCAGAGTTCGACGGACACCATAGTGAGGAGCGCGATAATAATATTCCTACTCGCCTTTTTCATAGGACTGATCCTGCCGGATTATGCGGTCACGGGAGGAGAATTCCTGTCGCGGACTTCGCCCACGATATTCGAGCTGCTTATCGCGATTACGGCGGGATTTACGGGAGCTTTTATCGTAGCGTATCCCGGAATCGGTTCTGCTATTGCCGGCGTCTTCATCGCCTCTACCCTCATGACGCCGCTTTCTATAATGGGGATAGCCCTATCTCACTGGGAGCTGGGGCTGGCCATGGGCGCGTTCCTGCTCTATCTTTCCAACCTTATCGCGATCACTTTCGCTTCTTCATTCTTCTTTACCCTGGCGAAGTTCAAGGGGCCGGCAAGCGTCAGGGGACAGGAGAAGCGGAAAAATAATCTGATGTGGACCGTCTTATCCCTCGTGACTATCGCTATTCCGCTCCTTTTCCTTACCGAAGGTACGGTGAAAGAGCGGGACCGGGAAATCATAGTGAAAGAGACGATAGCGGCCGAACTTGCCGATGCTGCCATCTTGGATATCAATATGAGAGAAAACGGACGGACATTGACGGTGGGTATGACCATTGAGTATCCGGGAAAGCTGGACGAAGCTAAGATAGGAGAGATAGAGAAAACGCTTTCGGATAAACTGGAAAAGACGGTCGTCTCGAGGATTGCGGTCATACCGATAGTAAGGTATTGGGAGATAAATAATTAACAGATATAAAAAATGATAGAAAACATTTATCAGATCAGGATCCACAGCCGGGGAGGACAGGGGGCGAAAACGGCAGGCATAGTGATAGCGAAAGCATTCATCGCTGAAGGAAAGCACGCGCAGACCTTTGCCGAGTATGGTCCGGAGCGTTCGGGTGCGCCAATGAAGACTTTTGTGAGGCTTTCTGAGAAAGAAATCCGCCTGCATGGAGACGTGGAGCGGCCGGATATGGTCGTGGTAATGGATGCATCTCTCTTGCAGAGCGTGGACGTTTCTGACGGTATGGAAGAAGGTGGCGTCCTCCTTATCAATACGGGCAAGAAAGAAAAGGAGATATTGCCTCTTATCAAGAACAAGAAGTGCGAGATTCGTCTCATAGATGCCAGTGGTATCAGCAAGGAGTTTCTCGGCAAGAACCTACCCAATACCGTGATGGCGGGAGCGATTGCCCGGCTATATCCGGCGATCCCTTTCAGGGAAGTGAAGAAGCAGCTCCAGGGAAAATTCGATGCCAAGCTGACGAAAGAGATGGTGGAAAAGAATCTGGAAGCGCTCGAACGGGGCTACACGGCGGTTGCCGCCCAGCAGATTCCCGATGGTTACTGCATGGCGCGTCCCAGGAAGGTGAGCCAGTAAACAATTAACATTCGTATATATGAAACTTATGAGCGCAAAGGAAATCCCGATCGGCGGTAAGATCCTCGATGCCGGGAATTCCAACGAAGTGAAGACCGGAAGCTGGAAATCACAAAAGCCGGTCCATGTGCCGGAGAAATGCGTCGGGTGCCTCCGCTGTGCTGCCTACTGTCCGGAGATGGCAATCAAGATCAAGGAAGTCAGGGACGGGAAAGGAATTAAGAAGAATGCCATCGACCATATAGATCTCGACCACTGCAAAGGCTGCGGCATCTGCGCGAGCGAATGCCCGGTAAAAGCTATCATTATGGAGCCGCTGGAAAGCTGACCCGTATCCTCAATATGAAAATATCCCCTGGTGGGATTTTTTCGTCTTATGCCGTGCCTTGACCAGCCCCCTTTTTCCTCGACAGGAGAGTGATAGGCCTTTGTGTTATTGCTTGCTTGTGTTATATTATAGGTGAAAGATTCGGACGTGTCTCGGAATAAACAGGTGGATGACGGTCATGCAGGCTAATTTATGAAGATGGGTATAGTTTATGATAATCTGATCGTAAGGCATAAAGGAAGGATCAGTTTCGTAGTGCTGGTCGCTTTTCTTGTCACGTTTATCCTCGTGAGACTTTACGTGCTATCCGCGACTTTCGGTATTATGGAGGATCCCTACATATATATCAAGGGCTATCACGTCCATCACCTCAATTACGGAATCGTCATCATGGCCATTGCGGGATTCCTGGCGCTGGTCTTTCAGGATGAGAAGAAGCGTCTCAGGATCGGGGCGCTTTATGGAGTTGGCCTGGGGCTGACTTTCGATGAATTCGGCATGTGGTTCAGGCTGGAAGACGACTATTGGGTGCGTGCCAGCTATGACGCCGTCATCGTGATTTCGCTGATATTCATCAATCTCGTATATTTTTATTCTTTTTGGCATCGTATCGCCGGCAGTGTCAGGGAAAGGGCAGATAAATTTTTGCGGATAAAATAATCAGTAATCATTTACGGACATGAGAATCGGGATGTTCATCAATTATTACATCCCCTCGAAGGGGGGGATGGAGACGTCGGTAATCAATCTGACCAGCGGACTCCGGGCGGCGGGGCACGAAGTGTTCATCTTTGCTCCTAATTATCCGGACTGGAAAGAGACCGATAAGAGCGTCTATCGCTACAAGTCGTTCTATTTCACTTACGATGATTATCTTTATACGATTCCGATCCCACAGATATCGAAGATGGACGATGTAGTGCGCTCGCTCAATCTCGATATCATCCATAGCCATCAGCCGTTTTCTCTCGGATGGGAAGCGACCAAGCTCGGCAGGAAGCTGGGAATCCCGGTAGTCATGACATATCATATCAAATATACCGACTATTATCATTATGTGATTCTTATTCCGAAGAAGATCTCACAGAAGATAATCCGTTATTTCGTGAGACGCAATTGCAGGAAATGCGATGCCATAATCGCGCCGTCGAGCGCCATCAAGAAGCTGATTTTTGATGACGGCGTCAAGAAATCTGTCCATGTCATCCCGAGCGGTATCAATATCGACCTGTTTGCTAAGGACGTGGGACGACGGAGCGAGATCCGGAGCAAATACGATATCAAAGATAATGAGGTTTTGCTCATTACTGCGAGCCGGGTCGTGCCGGAAAAGAATATCGATTTCCTTGTGCGGTCCTTCGCTATCATCCGCAAGACCCGTAAGGATGTGAGGCTGATGATCGTCGGAGAGGGGAGTTATCGCGATGAGCTTGAGGCGCTGGTCAAGGAGCTTGGCATCGAGGAGAGCGTCATCTTTACCGGCCTTCTCGACAAGGAAGGGATGATCGCGCATTACCAGGCGAGCGATATATTCGCCTTCGCTTCGCTTACGGAAACGCAGGGGCTGGTGGCAGTGGAAGCCATGGCGGCGGGTCTTCCGGTAGTCGCGGTGAAGGCGAGCGGTATCGAAGATATGATCAGGTCAGGACAGGACGGGATCCTTACGGACCATACGGAGGAAAATTTCGCCGCCAATGCTATCAAGCTCATCGAGGACATGGAACTTCGGGAGAAGATGTCGGCCGCGGCGCGCATAAATGCCCAGACTTTCCGTATCGAGCCGTGGACGGAAAAGGTCGTCGCTCTCTACAAAGACCTCGTCCGGAAGAAGAAAGATGAATAGGGACGTTTCAGGGCGATAAGCGGAGAGGGGATATTTAAATGGTTCAGATTACCAACATGCTGTCGATAGTCATCCCGACCAAGAACGAGGAGAGATACCTGCCCAAGCTGTTAGCAAGCATCAAGGGGCAGAGTTTTTCCGACTATGAGATAATCGTGGCGGATAATGATTCTTCCGACGGCACTCGTGCCATCGCGGAGAGTCATGGCTGCAGAGTGACTGGCGGAGGATTGCCAGGCGCGGGGAGGAATCGCGGTGCGGCGGCGGCAATCGGGGATATCATCCTTTTTCTGGATGCTGATACCGAATTGCCGAGTGCGGATTTCCTTGAGCGTGCGCTTGATGAATTCAAAGAAAGGGATCTTTCGATGGGCGTGCCCATAGCGATTACAGAAGGCAATTTCATGGATAAGCTGTTCTTCCGCTGGTGGAACTATTTTGTCGCGGTTTCACAGCTTGCAAAACCTCTCGCGGGAGGATGGTGTATCTTCGTGAGAAAAGAGCTGCATGATAAGCTAGGAGGCTTTGATGAGAAAATCATTCTCGGCGAGGATTCCGATTATGCTCAGCGCGGAGCGAAGTTAGGGAGATTCCGCTTCATGGTGAAGGTGAAAGTCAATGTTTCGTCTCGCCGGCTCAAGAAAGAGGGGTATCTCAAGGTACTCCGTCAAGATGTCGGCCTGGGACTTTATATCTTCTTGCGCGGAAGAATGGATAAGGAAAACCGCTTCAATTATGAATTCGATATCTATGACAAGAAGGATGAGAAATAGCCTTTGATCCGGGCGGGTATCTTGTCTTGCGCCCCTTCGGGGGCTTTTATTTGCGCGAGGAGAGGCGAATCTCGGAAACAACATTCTCAAGGTTAATAAGCTGCTTATTCTGGGTTAAATCCATCATTTTGTCATTCCCCGATCAAGCCGAGGACAAGTCTGGTAAGAATCCCTTCATTACCGCTCATCTTGCTTATTATCGTATGATTCCATGAAAGATAGTCGATTCGGCAAAGGCTTGAGGGGATTACTTTTTCGCCTTTTTATTTTGCTGATGCTATAATGACTAGAAGGAGTATCCAATGTTGCGGAGGACAATCCCTATAATTCAGGCGATAAGTACTGCTATATGGAAAACATCATACTTACATCTTCGGGATTTTCTAATCCCAGGATCATGGACCGTGTGAAAGGATATTTTGACGGCGATACGCACAAGAAAAAGGTCGCGATAGTGACCACCGCCTCAGAGGACAAGGAGAGGAATGAGTTCGCGGTCCTGGCAAAATTCCAGTTCAAGGAGGCGGGTTTTGGCGAGACGGCGTTCTTCGACATCGAGAAGCAGGATCCGGAAGATCTCCGGGAATTCGACGTGATCTATGTGAATGGCGGCAATACTTACTATCTCTTACGCTGGACGAAAAAGAGCGGTTTTGATTATGTTCTCGGAAAGTTTGTCGGAAATGGGGGCTTGTATATCGGTGTGAGCGCCGGCAGTATCATCGCGGGGCCGTCAATCAAAGTCTTGGACTATACTAAGGGTGATCCGAACGGTATCGGCCTTACAGACCTCTCGGCAATGGGTTTCATATCGAAGGCTATCGTTCCGCATTACGAGATGCATGACGAGAAGGCAGTCGTTGCTTACGAGAAAGAGAGCGGAGTGGAAGTCGTACGCCTTCGTGATGGCATAGCGCTTGTCGGTGCGGCGGGAGGGAAATTCGAGCTGATAAATTGACGGGATAATCAAAGTCGGTTTAGCGGTAGGCACTACTTTGGTTATCATGCTAAACTCGTTTCAGCATCTTCGTACTATTTCGTTAAATGACCTTTTAATGCGTCCAAGCCTTATATTGCGAGGATCCTGAAACAAGTTCAGGATGACATATTAATTCTTATATCTATGAAAAATTTTACTCTTAAAGCGAAAACGGGAAATTATAATCTCAGGAGCGACGGAATCGATATTAAAATAAAGAGAGGAGAAAAAAATTGGGCTTATTTTCCTTTAAGTTACAATATACTACTTACGTTATTTGTGGGAATTATATCTGTATTGCCAGACTTCGGCATCGGTTATTTCTGGTGTATAAAAATCATCTTGATTATTATTTGTGCTATTATCTTATTTTGGTTATGCTTTTTTAATGATTGGTTTCGTAATAGAATAGTAGGCATTTTTAGTATTTCTGCGAACAAAGAGGAAGGGGGGGTAATAAATATTTAAATCAGTTATAGTTAGATATATGTCCAAATCAAAAGTCATCTTATTCGACGTGGACGGGGTGCTGATAAGATACCGGCACAATTTTACGGCTTCGCTCGCGGAGCAGGGATACGAAGATGCTCCACGGATCATGCAGTCGTATTATCACGCGGATAATACCTCGTCATACAATGAAGGTAAGAAGACCGAGGAAGAAGTCATCGAGCCGTTCCTCAAGGAATTCGGATGGAAAGGCTCGGCGAAAGATTATCTTGATGCACAATGTGAATTCTCAAGAAAATATCTCGACCGGGATTTTATCGCGAAAATCCAGGAAGTCAGGGCGGGCGGGACTCTGTGCTATATCGCGACCAACCAGGGGCCGTACCAGGGGCGTTTCCTCTCGGAAGAGCTTCTCAAGGATTCTTTCGACGGGCATTACATTTCCTGCGATATCGGATACAAGAAAGACGCGCCGCAGTTCTGGGATCATGTGCTTCAGGATTTGGAGGATAAGAAGGGAATAACGATCCTATGGGATATAGCGTATTTCGACGACAGCGGGAAGAATATCGAGGTCGCCTCCGGCTACGGTATCCAGAGCTTTCTCTTCACGGGCAACCTCCAATTCGAGAATGATATGAATATGCTGGGATTTGATGTCGAGTTTAGCAAATTTTTTGGCTGATTATCATGGAAGAAGAAAAGAAGACCGGGCTGGTAATCGGAAAATTCGCGCCGTTCCACAAGGGACATCGGTTTCTTCTGGAAAAGGCGCTGGAAAAGTGCGATCATCTGATCGTGTTGGTTTATGATGTGCCGGAACTCACGAAGGTACCGGTGGAGGTGCGGGTCGGGTGGGTCGGGAAGTTGTATCCCGAAGCGGAAGTCATAAATGCAGGAGTAGGACCGAAGGAGACGGGGAATACGCCGGAAATAAACAAGCTTCATATCGATTATGCGAAGAGCAAACTCCCGACCGGTACGAAGATTGATTGTGTTTTCTCTTCGGAAGATTACGGGAGGCATCTTGCCGAAGCGTTCTGTGCGGAGAATATAGTCGTGGATAAGGCGCGGGTGAATGTGCCTATTTCGGCGGGCGTTATCCGTAGGGATTTGGAAGGGTATAGAGAATATGTGGAAGATCTCGTGTATGAGGATCTGGTCAAGTATGAGAAATAAATCCGTATCTTGGCTACGAGACATTATCATCTGCCGATGCTTGGATGCCCCGATGTTTTTCAGGGAAAATATGATAAATATATAAGGGATCTAATTGAATATTTTTAAATAGTAAAAATTGAAAGAAAATGGAGTCGGGAATAAACTTGAATGACAAAAAAATACCCGAAGAAGCGATCCGGGCATTAGGAGTCATAACGGAACTGCTTGATGATATATTAGTAGGAGTATATTTATACGGTTCTGCGGCAACGGGAGGTCTGCGCGTCGATAGCGATGTGGATATTTTGGCTGTAGCAGACGGTAACCTCTCTGAAGGAACTCGGAAGAATCTTACACAGAGGCTGATGCTTATATCCGGGAAAATAGGAAATACGGACAGAGTGAGGCCGCTTGAGGTCACAGTGGTAAATCAAAAAAATATCATTCCGTGGCAGTTCCCTCCCCGATACGAATTCATGTATGGCGAATGGCTGAGAGGGCAGTTTGAAAAAGAGAAAATTCCTGAGCCGACCTATGATCCGGATCTGGCGATCCTTTTATTCCAAGCAAGAGAAAATAGCATCAATCTTTACGGGCTGAAGGCGTCGGAAATACTTGAGCCTGTGCCGATGGCAGATATCCGAAGAGCGATCAAAGAATCTTTGCCGGGGCTGGTAGCATCGATCAAAGGTGATGAACGTAACGTTATCCTGACCTTGGCACGGATGTGGCAGACAGCTGCTATCGGTGAGATCAGCTCGAAGGATCAGGCCGCGCGGTGGGCAGTAGCTCGATTGCCCGAAGAATATGCGGCCTTGCTCGATGTGGCAAGAAAGGCTTATTCAGGAGAAAGTACCGACAGGTGGGAAGGGATGGAGGTCGAGATATCGTCATTCGTTGATCATATGAAAGAGTCCATAGAGTCTTGTCTCTGACATTAGATTGTCATTCCGGAATTCTGCGGAAGCAAAATATCCGGAATTCGCTAGCAATAGGGTAAGAACTAATCAAATGGAATTTGTATTGCCAGGAGAAGTATCCTTAGGTGAAGTATTGCGAGGATATTCCGGCTCAAGGCCGGAATGACAGTAGGAAATTTAGCGTATAAGGGGATATGGATATATTGATGAAAAAAATTGAAAACGATAGTGACATAAAACGCATGATCCTGGCAGACGAATGGATGATGGGTGTCATCCGATGCGCCGCCAGGCTTGATCTGCCGGATTGGATGATCGGCGCTGGCTTTGTCAGGAACAAAGTCTGGGACGAATTGCACGGCTACAAAGAGAGAACGCAGAGCAGCTCGATTGATATCGATCTTATATATTTCGATACCCGTAATAAGGAAGAGGCATCGGAAAAGATATACGAAAGGGAGCTCAGGGCCGTGATGGACGAGAATTGGTCGGTGAAGAATCATGCGCGTATTTCCGATAAGTATTTTTCATGCGAAGACGGACTTAGTCATTGGCCGGAGACCTGTACGGCGATTGCGGTCAAGTTGGCCGGCCGGGATGAGTTAAAGATCATCGCTCCGTACGGAGTCGAAGATCTGGTGAATCTCGTGGTAAGAAGAGGGCCGAAATTCGACGATGAAAGAGAGTATCGCGACAGGATAAGGCGTAAGGAATGGGAAAAGTCGTGGCCTGATTTGAAAATAATCTGACTGATATGATGTGGATAATTTATTCGTTTCTTGTAGCGATATTCACTGCGGCGAAGAGCGTCAGCTCTAAGAAGAGCCTCAGGAGCGTGGACGAATACGTTGTCTCTTGGTTTATGGCATTTTTGCCGGGTATTTTTATCCTTCCTTTTTATCTGTTCAATCCCATCCCGTCTCTGGGCGATGATTTCTGGACAGTGCTGATAGCGGATTGTCTCTTGAGCGCCGTTGCCCTGGTCTGGTCCATAAGGGCACTTCTTAAGTCCGACCTCTCCGTTACTATGCCGCTGGTCGCCTTTACGCCGCTTTTTATGCTGCTCACTGGCTATCTCATGCTCGGGGAATTGCCGGATGCCGGAGGATTCGTTGGAGTCGTCCTGGTGGTAATCGGCGCATATTTCCTCAATATCAAGGAAAGGAAGAACGGATACACGGCGCCGTTCAGGGCGCTTCTCCGAGATGAAGGCGCGCGGCTTATGCTCGGCGGGGCTTTTATCTGGAGCATGACGGGAATCATGGACAAGATTGCCATCGGGAATTCTTCGCCGATCTTCTTCGTCATGGCGGAAAACTTCTTGATCGCGCTTTTTATCCTTCCTTTGGCATGGGGAAGGATCAGACGGGAAAAGAGGGATATCGCGAAAGAGAAATTCCATCTCTTGGCCGTCGGAATACTCAGTACGCTGACGCTCATTTTCCAGATGCTTGCAATCAGCAAAACGCTGGTAGTCTATGTGATCGCGATCAAGCGTCTCAGCATCCTGCTTTCGATAATTCTCGGCGGTATCATCTTCAAGGAGAAGGAAATCAAGCAGAAATTCGTCGGAGGTGCTATAATGGTCGTGGGCGTATTATTCTTAACCATATTGTAATATTATGAAGACACTTATCATCTGCGATTCCGAGCATAATGGGAACACTAAGAAAATAGCAGAGGTCATGGCAAAAGAGCTGGAAGCGGACATCGTAGAATCTGCCAGGGTAGAGGCGGGCGATCTGGGCGAGTATGACCTGGTCGGTTTCGGTTCCGGCATCTATATGGGCAAGCATGGCGATTCTCTCCTCGGTCTAGCCGATAAATTGCCTTTCGGCAGCCGCAAGAAGGTTTTCATCTTTTCGAGCAGCTGGACCGGACTCAAGCATATAGAGAAGAATCACAAGGCTCTGGCGGATAAGCTTCGTGCCAAGGATTATGACGTAGTCGGGAATTTCTCATGTCTCGGCCAGGCGACTTTCGGTCCGCTCAAGTGGTTCGGCGGCATCAACAAGCATCACCCAGACGCGGAGGAACTGGAGCTGGCGCGGATGTTCGCGGAAGGAGTGAAGAATAAAGAATGAGAAATCTTATGCATTTTGGAGTAGCGGACTTCAGTCCGCGCGCATTTATGAATCGGGAGCAGGTTTAAACCTGCTCCCTTTGGCTTGATTCTCCTTATGCCGGTATTTTTGTTCTAAATATTAATTTATCGAAATATTACCGGAAGAAAATTTTCTATTTTGGGAAGACTTTCCTTATCTCCCATCCTGAGCCATGGGCAAATCACTAGGCCATCCAGAGGGTGGGATCCCGATATACCCCGCGTAGGTTCGGGATTCTTCACTTCGCATAGCTTCGTTCAGAATGACAGCGATTGTTAATTTTGAGATTCCAGGGCCAATTACATGCTTTTTGACTTTTCGGCTCTGCCAAGCTAAGATTTACTTATATCAGTTAAACTTAAAAAATGGCTATACTTTCGATAAATAACGTTACTCTGGAGAGGGCGGGAAGAAAGCTCTTGGACGGCATTTCTCTGAAACTTGAGGCGGGCAAGACCTATGCACTCGTCGGTCCGAACGGGGCGGGAAAATCTACCCTGGCTTATGCCCTGATGGGGCTCGAGGGCTACCGGGACATTAGCGGAGATATCGTCTTCGATGGCAAATCGATAAAGAAGCTTTCTGTGCCACAGCGGGCGAAACTCGGCCTTACGATCACGTGGCAGGAGCCGGCGCGTTTCCAGGGGCTCAAGGTAGAGGATTTTCTCTTGGCTTCCTCCGGCAAAAGCGGCGGAGAGATCGTCGGGGCGCTGGAAAAAGTGGGACTAAGCGCCGAGAGGTATCTTTATCGTGCGGTAGATAAATCTCTTTCCGGCGGAGAAAGGAAGCGTATTGAGCTTGCGTCCGTCATCGCCATGAGGCCGAAGCTGGCCATCCTCGACGAGCCCGATTCGGGCGTGGATATGGAGGCGATCGTGAAGGTCTTCGACGCGATGGACTATCTGGAAAGCATCGGTTCGACCATCGTGGTCATTACTCATAATATGCGGGTCCTGAAAAAAGCCGACCGCGCGTTCCTTATTTGCGATGGCAAGCTCATAGACGAAAGCAAAGGCGAGGATGTGGCGGAATATTTCCGCAAACGCTGCCTTACGTGTCCGCATAAGAATAATCCCGAAGAAAGGAGGATAAGATGAAAGAAACCAACGAACTTATCAAGATGGCGAAGCTGGAAGGCGTCTTGGGGGATCCCGAGACTGCCAGCCTTTTCATCGACAGCAATAAGGTCCTGTCGTCGAGCGGCGTAGAAGGCGTAGAGCTGAAGCTCAAAGAACAGAAAGGCGGCGTGGACGTAAGCGTGCGGGTGCTGCCGGGAGTAGTCGTGCGAAAGCCAGTGCATTTCTGCTTCGGGATACTGCACAAGAGCAAGGTGCAGAAGATCAATATGAATATCGTGATGGAAAAGGGCGCGGTGATGAACGTCTTCAGCCACTGCATCTTTCCCAAGAAGGATCCCAGCAAGCATCTTATGCAGGGGAAAATCGTCCTAAGGGAAGGCTCGATTTTTCGCTATTTCGAGAAGCACATCCACAGCAAGGAGGGAACCAGCAAAGTCTATCCGCATGCAATCGTGAAGATTGGCAAAGGGGCGCGTTTCCTCAGCGACTTTGAGCTTATCGGGGGGAGGGTAGGACTGATTGACATCGACTATGACTTACACTGCGAGGCGGACAGCTCGAGCGACTTTATCTCCAAGATCAGCGGACGCGGGTGCGACATCATCAATGTGCGAGAGACGGCGACCCTTTCCGGGGAGAATGCCAAGGCGGTCCTCAGGTCCCGCATCGCGGCGCGGGACGAGACCAGAGCCGAGGTTTATAACAAGATCATCGCCAAAGCTGCGGGCGCTTTCGGGCATGTGGATTGCACGGAAATTCTGCAGGGAAACGGCAAGGTGAAGGCATATCCGGAAGTCGAGGTACTGCACCCCCTGGCGCGCGTAACGCACGAGGCGAACCTGGGCGGGGTGGACAACCGCCAGCTTGAGACCCTGATGGCCCGCGGACTCACGAAGACCCAGGCCGAGGACTTGATTATCAAGGGGATTCTGTCGTAGGTTATACCTAATATTATGAATGTAAGAATAGGAGAGTACCAAATGATAATCCAAAAAATACGAAATCTAAAAAAGATTGAAGACTTGATAGAAGAGACTACTATAACTAAATTAGTTCGCCATCAGTCAGGAAACGAAGATCAAATTCTGTATGGTGATGAATATGCTATTAGCAGATTTCAACGAAACCAAGGAGTACAGGAAAACTTGAGTGATCTTGAAGAGTTCTGGCAAGGGAAATTTAAATCCTTCGGTGAGCACTGGAATAAAGAAAGGCAATTTTATAGGTTTTTTATGATGATTTCAAAGTGTTCTATTATAGCTTTGAACAGCTAAGATATAATAAAGTGAAGTCAATTACTGAGCATTTATTCGAGATTAAATTTTCTAGTGTTAGTGTGTGCAATCTTTACAATCATGGTAAAAAGTGTGTGGATCTAATGAAAGAATTGAAATTGGTGTCGGGTCTTAGTGAAGAGGAAAAGAGATTCGTAAAGAAATTTTCGGAGACAAGAAATAAGTTTTTCGATCATAATTTTAATCCTAACGGGTATAGACATTATTTTGAACCGAACTTGTGGACCTTACTAGGCACTAATTCTTTTCTTGAAATTAGGATTCACGGAGATAACGAACACGAATATGACGCGTTTATCGATTATTATGAAGATTACTATAAACTGGAGAGTGTTTTAGTTAAGATAATTAAAGGTTTTTGATATTTTATCTTAGACTGCCTACTTTTTTGGGGCGATACTGTTTGATTTGTCATCCTGAACTTGTTTTAGGATCTTCGATATGTAGCGTTCAATTCTAAATATGCGGTTTAGGCCTTGTATTACGGAGATGCTGAAACGAGTTCAGCATGACACGATAGAGTGTTAATGCGAAACAGATGATAGATTCCGGTTCAAGCCCGGAATGATATATATCGAGTTAATTTCCCTCTGGAGAGGGACTTGCCTCGCTGGAGTCTTGGTGCAGGCGGGATTGCCGCGTCGTCCGCTTACGCTCGCTCCTCGCAATGACAGATAGTAGGTCGGTTATGTGTTTTGGAGTAGCGGACTTCAGTCCGCGCGCATTTTTGGAGCGGGAGCATGATCTTAAGATCTGCTCCTCGAAGTTTTATTTCTTCATATCCTTATTCGCTTCTTCGGAGTAGGGTCGAAAAGGAACGGTTCAGAGAACCGTTCCCGCATTTTGCAAAACGAAATCTGCTATTCAGTAATTTCAGATGACACTCCGGGCATTTCGGGATATAATATGAAGACAGCCGGATCTTGTGGAAGAATGCGTCTTTTTATCTTATAAAGACTCTTTATGAAAATAACCTCAAAAATCGTCTCCATCCTTACCTCGGCGAAGACGAAGAAATTCATAATTGTCGCGATATTGGTATTGTCGGGTCTCTATGTCTGGGAATATTACTGCGCGACTAGGCCGGTAGGGCAGTGCGGGAGCTTGTGCAAAGACAGGCCGTATTTCATTGCCTATGTGAAGAATCAGACGCTTTACGGCCATATGTGCGACCCGTGGTACCGGAGCTTTTGGGATTAGGCATAAAAATAAGGCCTGATACGGATATCAGACCTCTCATGCCGGACACTCCTCGGCAGAATTTTTTTTCGTCAGGAATTGCCCGCAATTCATGCACTTGCAGGGGTTTTTCTTGGAATAAGGTCCCGAATTCGGCCTATGGGCTCTTTTCCGGTTCCAGGATCGTCTTCTTTCCAATATAATTGTCAGCAGGATATTGCAATCTTGTGCTAGCTCAAGCTCCTCTTCCGCTTCCTTTAAGATGCAGATGGTCGTATTTTCGCTCATGTTCAATCACCTGTTGCATATTAGGATATCATAACAAGAGGAAAAAGTCAATCGTTTCTTTTTGAGTCTATTGACACTGGAGAAAAAATATGCCAGAATAAGTCGTCAGTGAAAACTGGGCTGATTTTTTTAGGTTAAATTCATACATATATGGAAATTCGAAACATCGCGATCATCGCGCACGTAGACCACGGGAAGACTACGCTTACAGACGCGCTGATGAGACAGACTGGAATGGCGGACGATAACGTCAGCATGGACAGCAACGCTCTGGAGCAGGAGCGCGGGATTACTATTTATTCCAAGAATACCTCGGTTTTCTATAAAGATACCAAGATCAACATCGTGGACACGCCGGGGCACTCCGATTTTGGAAGCGAAGTGGAGCGTGTGCTCCGTTCGATCGATTCGGTGGTCCTCTTGGTGGACGCTCAGGAAGGTCCGATGCCGCAGACCAAATTCGTCCTCAAGAAGTCTCTCGAACTGGGACTCAAGCCTATCGTCGTCCTCAATAAGATTGACAAGCCGGCAGCAAGGCCGAAGGAAGTCGAAGAGATGGTGTTGGAGCTTTTCATGGACCTCGGGGCTAGCGAAGAGCAGCTCGATTTTACAGTGCTGTACGCCATCGGCCGCGAAGGCGTTGCCAAGCGCAAGATAGGGGATGAGTCGAAGGATCTCAATCCGCTTCTCGACGTGATCTTGGAGCAGGTGCCGGCGGCTTCATCCGTAAAAAAAGAAGGATTGCCGCTTCGGCTGCAGCCTTTCAATCTCGCTTATGATAATTTCGTCGGGCGCCTCGCAATCGCTCGGATCTATGAGGGGAAGGTAAGGTGCGGGGAAGAAGTCATCATCAAGAAAGTCTCCGGCGAAATCCAGAAGGGAAAGATCATCAAACTCTTCACTTTCGAGGGCATGAACCGCAAGGAAGTACTTGAGGCTACGACCGGGGATATCGTGATGCTTGCGGGGCTGGGTGATGTCTATATCGGCGATACTATCTGCAAGAGCGAGGAGCAGGAGAGTTTGCCGGCTATCAACGTAGATGAGCCGACTATCTCTCTGAATTTTCTCGTGAACGATTCGCCTTTCGCAGGCCGCGAGGGCAAGTATGTGACCATCCGCCAGATCCGCGAGCGGCTCGAAAAAGAATTGGAAATCAACGTGGGTCTCCGGGTGGATTTCTCACAGAACGACCAGTTCAAGGTCTTTGGACGGGGCGAACTCCATGTCGCGATATTGCTCGAGAATATGCGCCGCGAGGGTTTTGAGCTGCAGGTCTCCCAGCCGCATGTGATTATCAAGGAAGAGAACGGCCAGAAGCTGGAACCTTTCGAGGAGGTCACGGTGGATGTGCCTAGCGAATCGTCAGGCACGGTGATCGAGAAATTGTCCAAACGTAAAGGAGTCATGACCAACATGAAGCAGGATGGAAATAATGTCCGGCTCATCTTCGAGATTCCGACACGCGGACTCCTAGGATACCGGGGCGAATTCATCATCGACACCAAAGGCGAAGGCATTCTCTGCACGCAGGTCATCGGCTTCAAATCGCACGTGGGCGAGATCGAGAAGCATGACGTCGGCTCGATGGTCTCTATTATGACCGGCAAGGCGCTCGCTTATGCGCTCTTCAATCTGCAGGATCGGGGCACACTCTATATCGATGCCAATACGGAGGTCTATGAAGGCATGGTGATCGGTAATACCGCCAAGGGAAACGACATGGGTGTGAACGCTATCAAGGGCAAGCACCTCACCAACATGCGCGCCAGCGGCTCGGACGATGCTATCAAGCTGACTCCGGCAATTCAGGTGACGCTAGAGAGAGGACTCGAGATCATGAAGGATGACGAATTCATGGAAGTCACTCCCAAGAGCGTCAGGCTTCGCAAGAAATTCCTGACCGAGCTCGACCGCACCCGCGCCAAGAGGGAAGTATCCGAGGAATGATCAATATTGTATGATATGAAAACACGCTAGCGGTCCGCCGCCGGCGTGTTTTTTGATATAAAAAAAGAAAACGTTTTTTAGGCGTTTTTATGGGTATTATTTTTATGCGTTCCGTATAATAATAGTTGGGTTAGCTTTACCAGTCTAGAATCTTTAGTAAGCCCGAAAGCTTTATAGTTCTTCTCTAGACTTTCTATTATTATAAGACTCTCCCTGGGAATCGCGAAACCATACTTTTTTTTCGATCTCGCTATCCTCTCTAATATCTTTGCTGTGACCGTAAGACAAGTCTCTACCCTTAAGCAGAAAGATATTTTTAGTCTATAATTATCGTCATCAGCACCTTTTTCAATGATCCTTTTTACCATTGATGCCCTCAATCTTTGCAAGTTGGTAATCCGCGGATCGTTCTTTCCACTTATCTCTACTTTTTTTGCCAGACTACGCTCTTTCTCTACTATCTTGGTGTAGATAGCTTTAAATTCTTCATAAGTCATCCCGGACATATTGGTCATTATCATATCCAGGAAAAATTTGTTATTTTCTGCTTCCAGGATAGAAAGAATACTCAAGAGCCATTTGTTCCTTTGGATTTTTAGTTCTTCGGTGACGTGAACACCGAGATCCTCGGAGAATTTAGGCCTTAATTCTTCAGAAAATAGACAATTGATAATGTTCGTTTTCTCTCTAAGGTATCCTACGGTACCTTGGCATTCCTTGGAATGATAAATGACATCTAGATCATTTTCATAGAGTTGATCCTTGTTCTTTTTCCCGCTATCAACTTTCTGAAGATGGGTCCAAAAATCACCATTGTATCGCGAAAGGAAATCATCTTCGGCCTTTATATAGTCCTTATAGAGAGTGATAAGAGGAATCAACTTGTCTGTATTGTCTGCTGCTATGAATCGAACCATTCCCCCTTCTTTATAAAGTGCATTTTGCGCTTGATTTTCATAATATCATAAATGATAAATTTGTCAAACATCCATTGCGTGTCCGAGGAAACAGGCTATACTTACAACATAATGATTAAAGAGCAAAATGACAGAAAAAGGCTTAGAATGCGATGTTTTGGTGATAGGCGGCGGGCCGGCGGGGATGATGGCAGCGATTGCCGCTAGTGCGCAGGGCGCGAAAACTGTCCTTTTGGAGCGTAATTCGGAGCTGGGAATCAAGCTGATGATGACCGGCAAAGGAAGATGCAATATCACCAATGCGGAAAAGGACAAGCGCAAGTTTCTGGAAGCTTTTGGACGGAATGGGAAATTCCTATATACCGCTTTCAACGATTTCGGTCCCCAGGAGACGATAAATTTCTTCAATTCCAGAAGACTTCCGACGAAAGCTGAACGGGGCGGCCGGATATTCCCGGTAAGCGATAAGGCGGAAGATGTGCGGGGAGTTTTGTTTGACGAACTTCGGAAGAATAAGGTCAGGATAATGAAAGATATCCAGGTTTCCGATCTGGTCACGAGGGATAAGAAGATTATCGGAATCAAACTCAAAGATAGTAAGACAGAGATAGGATTCAAGAATATTATCATCGCGACGGGCGGGCTCTCTTATCCGTACTCCGGCTCAAGCGGCGATGGGTTCCGGTGGGCGGAAAAGGTCGGGCAGAAAGTCACAGCGCCCAGGCCCGCGCTCACGCCCGTGAGGCTGGAAGAAAGATGGGTTGGCGAGCTGGAGGGGTTGAGTCTCAAGAACGTGCGTATTGGCGTCTACCGGGATAACAAGAAGCAGGACGAGAGATTCGGCGAGGCGATCTTTACCGACGATGGTATGAGCGGGCCGATAGTGCTGGACATGAGCAAGAAGATCGGCGAGCTTCTTTCTGGTGGGAAGGTGAAGCTCATTATCGACTATAAGCCGGCGCTAACATTTGCGGAACTAGACCTTCGGGTACAGAAGGACTTTATCGAGAACCAGAACCGGATGTTCAAGAATGCCCTTGATGAGCTCCTGCCTCAGAAACTCATTCCGGCAATCATCCGTCTTTCGGGAATCGATGCGGAGAAGAAAGTGAACTTAGTGACGAAGGAGGAGAGGAAAAAGCTAGTCCATCTTCTCAAAGAAATGGAAGTGAATGTGAGGGGGGTGGTAGGGTTCGACAAGGCGGTCATCACATCGGGCGGCGTGAGCCTTCGCGAGACAGATCCGAAGACGATGAAGTCGAAGAACATCGACAATCTGTATTTCGCAGGCGAAGTACTGGATCTCGATGCGCCCACGGGCGGATACAATCTTCAGGAAGCCTGGAGTACCGGGCATCTGGCGGGAAAGAGTGCGGGGACAGACAACTGATAGCGCATGGCTTATGACCCGTAACTTACAATCCGATAACCTTACTTGACCTGTCATTCCCGAGAAGTCGGGAATCCGGGATTATGCGGGAAGTGCTGCTTCAAAGATTTAAATCCTCTTTAATCTTGCGGAACGACCCTTTTTTCATCCTGAACACTTGGCAAGCCGAGTATAAATTCCGGCGGGAATCCAGTATTTGTCATTTTGAACCAAGCCGTTAGGCGAGAGTAAGGAATCTAAGAGCTTTACGAAGCGAGGAAAGCAGACTCATTCTAGATCTCTCAGTCGCATTGCTCCTTCGAGATGACAAAATATGGCCCACCTCTTATAATCATACATTAAGTGTTAACTTAGTTATCCTATGCCCGAAAACTATCCTCAAAAACCCAAAGAGACCCAGGAAGAAAAGAACAAGCGGACAAATCGCGAAATGTTCTTCGCGCTGGAACTTGTGTCGAAGCTCGGAATTTCCATCGCTCTCATCGCCGGGAGTTTCATTCTTGCTGGCATATACCTCGACAAACGCTTTCCGAGCGGATATCCTGTCTTTACCTTCCTCGGCCTCGGTCTTTCCATCGTTGTCTCTATATATGACATCTATTGGCTCCTAGAGCCCATCATCGGTTCCGAGAAGCGCAAGAATTTCCTTGGGAGGAAGAAGAAACAGAAGTAGGAGGGAAAACTTGCGGGCAGTCGATACAAGAGCGGGTTTCAGGACCCGTTTTTTTGTTTCCCGGGAATATTTTCCAGGGTAGTGACAGGAAGTTAAGAAAGGTGTATAATATGATTCGCTGTGCATAAGGGCTTCGAAAAGGGCATATATGCATGGCGGAGAAGACCATAATAAAGATACCGGATCATGAGTCCGGCATTGCTCATTGACAACAGAATGGCTATTTTCGGTAAACATGACGCCGGAGGCAGATTTAGAAGTAACAGAATCATATGAAAAGCACGGAAGAAGACGAATCTCGCGGAATGGACGTTAAGAAGGTTCCCAAAGCCGGGCATGAAAACGGACTGCGTACGGATATCGACATGGATTATGCGTTGGCGCTGGTATCTAATCTTACCATCACCGTCGGTATCATTGCTGGAAGTTTCATCTTGCTCGGTATGTATCTCGACGACAAGCTATCGACAGGCCCTCCGATTTTCCTATTGTTGTGTCTGGGGCTGTCCATACCCGTCTCGATCTATGATATCCTCTGGCTCTTGGGACCTCTTATCGGCAGCGATAAGCGCAAGAATTTCCTGAAAAAGATAGTGGGTAGGCCTGAAAGATGGCCTTAGATGCAAGAAGCGCGATCAGCGTTTTTTTATTTTGCGCGATTTTGTTACTGCTCAGCCGTCCCGGAGGATGATTTTTGCGTACCCTTGACTTCGGATACGGTTGAGGTAGAATTAACTCTGCCCAAATAGGCAAAACAAAAATATATAGGAGCGAATACTATTCACGAGGATACGAAAGCGGGAAATATCATGCAACTTTTCATATCCCATGCCATACTTATCGCATGTGGAGATTATAGGGCTGTGGCTGTGGTGCGGAAATGCTTGAAAAGGATATACGGCTTTAAGGAAATGGATATTCTCACTACCGCCGGCGGCTCAAAGACCATCACTTACGGTTTCAGGATAAGGAAAGGCTATTTCATAAGCGATATAATTGAGTATCTGAAGATATTCTGTAAAAGGATATCCTTGTGGCTGGATTTCGGAGCGTATTTCCATCATGGGGCCAAAGTATGTGTAATCGCGGATCATAACTATTGCGGTTTTTGGCCAAAATATAGAGGGGATGATGCGCGCGAGCAGGCAGATCACATGAGGAGTCTCCTAGAAGCAGGCCGTATCGTGAGGGAAAAATATCCGGAAATCGAAAGGGTCCTGATGTTTTATGTGATCCTGGACAAAGTAACGGATAGGGCGGTAAAGATCCTTGAGATTGATTTCTCTGGAAATATAAAAGAGATAGTCTTAAGTGAAGAAGAAAAGATGATCTGACCGTATGGGTCGGATCTGTTCAAGAAGGGATGATTTTACAATTATCTCATTTTTTTATGCCCAAAACGGGAAATGTCCGAGGATATTTGATTTCATATAGTATTAGTACTTGTGATGATAGGTAAGAGAAGCGGTAATGAAGGGATTCTTCGCGGAGTTTATACTCGGATCGCCAAGTGCTCAGAATGACAAGATGTGGGATTTGCTTCAGGATGTGGGTTTTATTGAGTAAATCAAGTCGGTCTTGGATCGGAGTCTGGCAGGTTGACAAGCATTGACAGTAGTGGCCGGATATGGTAGCTTGCATCCAGAATAAAGAATGGAGGAAAAACGGTTTATAATCAAATTGAACATTGAAAGAGGTAAGAGAGATGACATTCGTGTTGTCAAAAAATGATAAGGGAGAAGGGTATGAATCCCTGAAGCCGTTATTTGATGAACGAAAGGAAGAGACGGAGAAAAAGGAGGAGAAGCGGTGAAGAACTTCATTAAACAGCTGAAAGCCAGGAACGAAGAAGGAGGGTTGATTTGCATAGGACTGGATATCGATTTCGAGAAGATTCCCAAAACTCTTTTTGAGGAGGAAAAGTTCGGTTCTTTCATTAGGTCGACATATTCTTCGATTTCCAGTAAGAATGCCGCTTATGTGGTGGAATTTGCCAGGCGTATCGTCTGCGCGACTGCTGACCTGGTTTGTGCGTATAAGATTAACCGGGGATTTTTTGACAGCATGGGCACCTGGGGCGCGGAAGCGCTAAGGGATACAGTGCAGATGATACGCCGGATCGCTCCGGATGTTCCGATCGTTATGGACTCCAAACGGGGCGATATAGGCAACAGCAATAAGAAATATCTGGAGGCGGATGTGGAGAATTTGTCCGGAGTAAACGGTATTACCGTCAACCCTTATACCGGAAACGGGGATTCTCTCGATGTTTTCTTCGCCGAGGAAGATCTGGGAGTAATCGTACTCTGCAAGACTTCCAATGCAGGGTCCGAAGAGATCCAGAATCTTATAGTGGATGGAGAACCTCTGTATCTTCACGTCGCCAGAAGGACCTATGAAAAATGGAATTATAACGGGAACTGCGCTCTCGTAGCGGGTGCGACTTATCCGGAAGAACTGAAGATGATCCGGGGAGTCGTAGGCAGGATGCCTCTTCTGATTCCAGGAGTCGGTTTCCAGGGCGGAGGGCTAAAAGAGGTCCTTGAAAACGGACTTGATGATGAGAACGGCGGCCTTGCCATAAATTCTTCAAGAGGAGTCATATATGCTTCGAGCGGTCCTGATTTCGCGGAAGTCGCAAGGAGAAAGGTTAAAGAGATGAATGAAGAAGTAGCCGGATTCATAGCTGGCAGACTGAGGTGATATCAGATGAGCGACGGAGAAATATTTGAAGCGTTCAAAAACAGCGGAGCAGTCCTTGCGGGACATTTCGTTTTAGCAGGTGAGGACCACTCTGGGATGTATCTTGAGAAGACAAAGGCCGTAATTTCTTCAAGTACACTTTGCTATTATAGCAAAAAGATAGCTTGGGAATGGGTTTGTGAAGGAATAGAGGCGGTAGTAGGCCCTGCAATTGCAGGCATAAAGATTGCCACAGCGGTTTCCTTGGCTCTTTATGAGTATACGAATGAAGATGTATTGTCGCTTTATACAGAAAAAGACGATAAAGGAAAACAGATATTAAAGAGAGGCAAGGAAGATATCAGAGGCAAGAGGATTTTGGTGGTCGAAGATATAGTGACGACCGGAGGTTCGGTTGCCGAGACCATAAAGCAATGTCGGGAAGCGGGCGCTAATGTGGTAGGATGCCATATCCTGGTAGACAGAAGCGGAGGAAAAGTTTCCGCAGAAATATTGGGTGTGGAGAAGCTACTGTCACTCGCTACAATTGAGATTGAAACTTATCCAGAATCTGAATGTCCTCTTTGTAAGGCAAAGATTCCTATTAATACCGAGGTAGGACACGGGGAGGAGTATCTGAAGAAGCATCCGGAAAAGGCGGATTGGTGAAATACATAGAAAAGGTTTACAGATTTGAGTGAGTGTCTTGATAAGATTAAGCGCTCTTTTTTATTGCCTCGCAACCGCGGGTTTTACTAAAAATATATTAGCGGCTATAATGATGTACATAAGTTAACCGCGCAAGTATGCCGAAATTCAAGATAAGATCGAAATTCAAGCCGGCGGGGGACCAGCCCCAGGCGATTGAGAAGCTGCATGCGGGCCTTAAGAAAGGCTATAAGCACCAGGCGCTTTTGGGTGTGACCGGATCCGGGAAGACTTTCACCATGGCGGGAGTCATCGAGAAGATGCAGAAGCCTGCCCTAGTTATCGCGCATAATAAGACGCTGGCGGCGCAGCTGGTGAGCGAGTTTCGGGAATTCTTTCCTGAGAACGCGGTGGAATATTTCGTGTCTTACTACGACTACTACCAGCCGGAAGCATACATGGCGACGACTGATACGTATATCGAGAAGGAAACTCAGGTCAACGAAGAGATAGAGAAACTCCGCCACCGCGCGACTTCCGAGCTCATGAGCCGCCGCGACGTCATCGTGGTCTCGTCCGTCTCCTGTATCTACGGCTTGGGTTCGCCGGAAGCCTACCGCAAGGAAGTGGCATTCCTTCGCGCGGGGAACAAGACAGACCGTGAAGAGCTCATCCACCATTTTGTCGAGATGTATTATTCCCGGAGCGAGATCCTGTCGAAGGGAAAATTCCGGGCGGTAGGGAACGTCCTTGAGATCATCCCGCCTGCGGCGGAGTCCATCTATCGCATAGAGATCGAGGACGGCAGGATCGGCCGGATAATCGAATTCGAAGAGGTGAGCCGCAAGCGCGTGGCAGAGCACAAGGAGCTGATGATCTTCCCTGCCAAGCATTTCGTGGTGGAGAACGGGGCACTGCAGGATTCTATCGTCAAGATCGAGAAAGAGATGAGAGAGCGGATCAAATTTTTCGAAAAGCATGGGAAACCCCTGGAAGCGGAAAGGATCGCGCAGAGGACCCGATTCGACCTCGAGATGATCCGCGAGATCGGATATTGCAATGGTATCGAGAACTATTCGCGCTATCTGACCGGCCGGCGCGCGGGTGAGGCGCCCTACACGCTCATCGATTATTTCCCGAAGGATTTCCTTATGTTCATCGACGAGTCGCACGTGACCGTGCCGCAGATCCGCGCGATGTACGCGGGGGATAAGGCGCGCAAGTCGGCCCTGGTAGATTATGGCTTCCGTCTGCCCTCGGCGATGGACAACCGGCCGCTAAAATTCGAAGAGTTTCAGGAGAAGATCAATCAGGTCGTCTATGTCTCGGCGACGCCGGGAGACTACGAGAAAGAGACCGCCTCGCGGATCGTGGAGCAGATCGTGCGGCCGACCGGGCTTCTCGATCCGGAAATCGATGTCCGTCCGCTGGAGAACCAGGTAGAAGATCTCGCGAGGGAAATCAAAGCGCGTGCGGAAAAAGGAGAGCGGACGCTGGTAACGACGCTTACCAAGAAGATGGCGGAAGACCTCGACGATTACCTGCGCGACATGGGCATCAAGTCCACCTATCTGCACAGCGACGTGGACACCCTGGAGCGCATCCAGATCCTTCGGCAGCTGCGCAAGGGGAAATTCGACTGCCTTGTCGGAGTGAACCTGCTCCGCGAAGGTCTCGACCTTCCCGAGGTCACCCTGGTGGGCATATTGGACGCCGACAAGGAAGGATTCCTCCGTAGCGAGACCTCGCTTATCCAGACCATGGGGCGGGCCGCGCGTAATATCAGCGGCCGGGTCATCCTCTATGCCGACAACATCACCGGCTCCATGCGCCGGGCGATTGACGAGACCAATCGCCGTCGCGAGCTCCAGGTCGCTTACAACAAGGAGCACCGCATCACTCCGGCTTCCATCCAGAAGAAGATCAGTAGCATCGTGGATCATGAGATAGCGCCCAGGGTAGCGTCCGAGTACAAGGAGATAGCGCAGGATATCGAGGATATCCCGCGGATCGTCCGGGAGAAGGAACAGGAGATGAAGCAGCTGGCGCGCGAGCTCAAGTTCGAGGAAGCGGCGCTTATCCGCGACGAGGTCAACCAATTGAAACGGCTCATAAAGAAATAAGACTCCTATCGAGAGTCTTGTTTTCCTATTAAGTCATAACGACATCTTTGCGATGCTGACCAGGAGCAATGGTGCTCCTGTTGAGATCATGACGATCCTTTCCTTCGGACTCAGCGTCATTATCCTGAGCGGACAAAACAATATTATCTTTCCGTCATCGAGAAGCGCAATAAGCCCGAAAAAGAACATCATCAGTCCTGCAGAGAAAGCTACCAAGGTTGCTGTGGTGGCGATATCCAAAGTTATTCCTACTACTATCAATAACGACAATAGAAGCAGCGTTACCTTGCATATCGGTGAGGTCTTGCATTTTGAATTGACTATATAATCCCTCCTTTTTCTTTAATACTATAGACGGAGCGTCCCCCTGTCAATTTTATAAGAAATAAGACTCCTTAGGGAGTCTTTCCTTATATTTTTTTATTTACCTATATGGGTCCGACGAAACTTATGCTTCTCGTTTCCCGTCTTGCGCCATAAGGGATACGCCGTCCTTTTCTTTACTTGCCCAGTCGCAGTTTTCAAGTAGGGTTGGCCCAAGGATGAGAGAGAACCGTTCTCCCATTTTTCCCACTCGAGGTAGGAAAACCACATCGACCAGGTAAAAGCGGCTTTTCCGCCGATTACTGTCATCGCCCCGGCAAATATCACGGCACAAAAGGCAAAGAGCGGGACGCATAGCAGTAGTGCGCCGATAAACAGCACGAGACATAAGAACAAAAGGATTAGGATAAGCGCGACGAGGACGAATATATACTTCCAGAAGCAGAATGCCAGGATTATTGCGATAATCCTCAGGAATACCCATATCTTTTTCTCAAGGTCCATTTTATCCCTCCATTTGGTTTTACTGTAGGGAAATGATGGGTATAAGTCAAGGAAAACAAAAAGGCGCAAGGTTCCATATTTTTATGTCATTGCGAGTTTGGAGTTTGCGACAAGTGCGGCGATTCCGGATATGTAATTCACGATATCTCCTGCTACGGTTCTTTTTGCATGGGCTCGGGGTTGCCACGTCGCTCGCTACGCTCGTTTCTCGCAATGACAGATGCGAATGGAGTAGCAGGATTTATCCCGCGCGCATTCCAGATTTAGCCCTGACTGTATGGGATAGCAGCGCGAGCTAAAGCTCGCTACTCCATCCCGGAATCTGGAATTACTGTGCGTTCTAGTACTTACGATCCGGCAAGGACTGTTTTCTTACTACCATACTTGATCGATCACTGGACGGGCGGATAATAAAAAAGGACTTATGTCCTTCAAAAATATAAATATTCCTTTATCTTATTTCTTCCGATAAATCCTGCTATGATCGTAAAGGTTAGCAGTATGGTGAATTCTTCTACTATCTCTATCTTGATGACAAACATGCCGATCACTACGGCTAAGAATATCGCAATCACGATAATTATCGACTTGATGATCGTTTCGGGTCTCATCTGGTCCTCCCTTTGCTTTCTTCGCGCCTTCTGTTTTTCTTATCCTGATCATATTACGAATCCGGGATAAAAGCAACCAGGTTCTCGGACGAAGACAAAAAAAGAAACCGTTTTTGGCCCTTTATTGGAAGGCTATTATTATCGGTTCATTTTCCATCGGAGGCGTCTTGCACGTCTCAAGCATTTCTTCTTTGGTAATCATCGTGATGAAACCTCTGGTTAGCAGGAATTCCGCCATTTCTACGGATTTAGTGCTTAATGTGCTATTGCAGGCGAAGAAATCTTCATCTAATTTTTCCTTGGGTAATATCTCTAGATGATGAAGAAGTCCCTCCAGTTTTTCGTCGTGCAATTCTTGGAACTCAGAGGATTTGAGCACTATGCACTTGTGGCGGTGCGGACCGTTCTCAATCAGGAGATGCCAGTACCATTTTTTCGTGGATCGTATCACGAAAGCTACGAACATGATCTCTTTGCCCGAATCTCCTATGACCCTTGCCTTAACTTGCTGTCCTTTGTGTATCGTCCTTTCTTTTAGCATTTTTTCTCCCTCTTTTGCTTCAATTTCCTCAACGCCCGATGTACCGTAAAGGCGTTGCCCAAAGAGTACCCCTTTTTGTCTGATTTGTCAACTGAATTTCTGGCCGGAAAGACGGCTGGCTTCGGCGGATAAAAAAGCCGTGGATTCACTTAGATTATCCCGGCTGCGCTTCTATCTTTTCGAGTTCGATTTCGAAGAATATGGCATTCATCATCTTGCCGTCCGGCAGCCTTACGGCCACGTTCCAGCAATTTCTTCCGCCGGCTTTTCCCAAGGTCATGCCTGTAACTTCTGCCATATATTCTTCGATTACCTCTTTCCTGTTGGCAAGAAGCTGCGCCATGATTTTCGCGTCAACCGGCGCTTGCCACAGGTCGGCATCTTTCCGGATCCTTCCGGGATTGAGTCTGACCTGATCTCCTCTTTTTATTTTCTTGCGCGGAGCGTTGATCTCCGCTCTCCGTTCTTCTCTTGTCCTTCTCTTTCTTTGTTTTTCTTTCCGCGTGTACTCGCTTGAGAAATATGGTCGTGTCATATGGAAATATATAAGACATCTTATGGATAAAGTCAAGGAGAGACACAGATACAGGGATATTTCGTGAATTTCTGCCAAATAAAAGACAGGCGTTTATTCCTGTCAGAAGATGAACGGGGCCCGTTTCAGGAGTATCAGTTCTTCTCTTGAGAAGAATCCGACGACGTCTTCCGGTCCTATGGAGACATTTATCTTCTAGACGGCTTCTTGGAAATCCTTATCAGTCCCGGCCCTTCCCAATGCTTCTCCTTGGATCTTGAAATCTTCCGGCATCCATCTTACTTGCGTCTTTTTCGGCGGATGTTCGGGTTTCTTAGCCGTCTCTTTCCCGAAGGCGATGATCCTTTCCCTGCCTTTCATCCCCAGTGCTGTTTTCTCTTCGCTCATATATGGGATGGCGAAGCGGGGTTCCGGCATTATCCTGACTATCTGGATAATATCTCCGTTATCAATGCGTCGGAAAGAATCCCGGGCCTTCTTCGCTTCTTGTCCGAAAGCCTGCGCCTTCCTTGCCACTTTTATGGTTTTCTCTCTCACTCTTTTCGAGTCCATGGACCTAACATATCTTCTCCGGCGGGCTTCGTCAATAGTCAGAAAACCGCTTGATAATCGGGCATTAAAGTGTTAGAATCGTGTATAGTCTGGAAATATTAATATTTAGATAGGAGAAAAATGGCAAAGAACTATTATGAGACATTGGGGGTGGAAAAGGGGGCGAGCGACGATGAGATCAAGAAGGCTTACCGGAAGCTGGCGCACCAGTATCACCCGGACAAGCAGGGCGGCGATGAGTCCAAGTTCAAGGAAATCAACGAGGCTTACCAGGTGCTTTCAGACAAGGAAAAGCGCTCCCAATATGACCGGTTCGGCTCGACGTTCGAACAAGGTGCCGGAGGAGGCGCTGGCGGCTTTGATTTCAGCGGCTTCGGGGGCGGCGCAAACGGTTTTAACTTCGAAGGCGATCTGGGAGATCTTTTCGGAGATATATTTGGCGGCGGTGCCCGGACGAGGCGCGCGCGGCAAGAAAAAGGCCAGGATATCGCGGTAGATATCGAGCTTACTTTCGAAGAAGCGTTGGAAGGCATGGAGAGAGAGATAAAGCTCTATTTGTCGGTCTCCTGTCCGAAATGCAGCGGTACCGGCGCGGAGCCGGGAAGCAAACTGGAGAAATGTCCCACCTGCGGCGGCACGGGATACGTGCAGAAACAGAGACGGACGATGTTCGGCGCTTTCGCGCAGACGGAACTCTGTCCTGAGTGCCAGGGGTCAGGTGAACGGCCTGAGAAGAGATGCGACAAATGCGGCGGCGACGGGCGCACGAAGGAAGAGAAGGTGATCCGGGTGAAGATTCCCGCGGGAATCGCCGAAGGGCAGACTATCCGCGTGAGCGGCGCGGGCGAGGCGGGTATGCGGCCGGGAAGCGGAAAATCTGAGTCGGGCGACCTTTATGTGACGGCGCATCTTAAGAAGCATCCCCTGTTTGAGCGGCGCGGAGACGACCTTCTCTCCAAGCTCGATATCACTTTTACACAGGCGGCGCTGGGCGACAGCACCACAGTTCCTACTCTCAGGGGGAAGATCAAGCTGAAGGTCCCGTCGGGCATCCAGTCGGGCAAGATCATCAAGATCGGCGGCGGAGGATTCCCGCATCTCGGCGGGCGCGGCACGGGGGACATGTATATCACTGTGCAGATCGGGACGCCGGGCAAACTTTCCAAGCGACAGAGGAATCTTCTGGAAGAATTGCGCGACGAAGGTTTGTAAGTGCGACTTTTCATGTTATAATGATTCAGGAATATAATATAAAGACACGAGATGGATTTCGCAAAAATATTCGGTGGTATCAGTCTGACAAATCCCAGCTGGGATCTATTCGTACTCCTGACATTTCTCGCCGGAATCTATCTTTATTTGTTCCGATACGGCAAGGACCGGGCTTTCATCGTCCTTTTGGCGAGCTATGTTTCGCTTGCGTTTGTCGAAAGGCTGCCTGTCATCAGGGCGGCGACCGGCATCGCGCTGGAAGATACTTATCGGAACAAGGCGATCGTGTTCATCGCGGGCATATTCATCCTGTCGTGGGTGATATTGCATTCGGATTTTACATCCAATTTCAGGCAGGGCTCCCGGAAAGCGTGGTTCGAGACGCTAGCCCTTTCCTTTCTCCAGATCGGATTCATCATCAGCGTCATAATATCCTTCATACCGGCCGCGGACGATCTTTCTATCTTCCTTAGGGCGGTCTTTGCTCAAGATGGCGCCCAGCTCTTCTGGCTGATAGCTCCATTTTTTGCGATATTTTTGATAAAAGAAAAATAAACTAACAAGCCATTATGGATAATGAAGAAAACAGAGGGAGCTCGAGGAGGGAAGGGGCGGCGGGAGGGGGCGAGGCGAAATCTGCGGCTATGGGGCCAGGGGCTGACAGCATAGTGAAGAAATATGAGAAGCTGGCAGAATCCGATCCGGGATCTCCGGCGCTTTCGGAAGCGTCTTTTACTCCCGGCGAGACGATCGGTATGGAGGATGATATTCTTTCGCTCAAAAAGGAAAATATGAGAGCTCTCTTCAGGGAGAATGGAAAGGCGTTGGCGGGGGTATTGGTCGTCGTGGTGCTGATTGCCGGTGCTCTCGCATTCCGGCAGCCGACCGAGAAACCGGATGCGGACCTCTTGAATAATGTGGTTACGCCGGAAAATTCCGATAATGTCATCATCAAGTCCTCGCTCGAGAAGATGAAGCGTGTGAAGGCATTCCATTATGACGGGAAGATCAATGTCGTTTCCAGGGGGCATGGGACAGAGTCCGTTTCCGCTCTCACTCATGACGGAGTGGCGCAGTTCGATGGCGATACTCCGGAATTCTATGCTTCTTTCGCATTCGAGCAGGATCGCGCCGATAAGGCGGGAAACTTAAAGAGCAGGGGAGATGTGGAAGCGGCCTATCTCGACAAGACTTTCTATGCCAAAGTCAACGATTTTACTTACAGTGAAGGAAGCATAGAAGGAATGGAAGAGGTCGCGGGCTATCTTGATATCCTTGAAGACAGCTGGTATTCCGTCCCCGAAGATACGATGGATTCTTTTCTCGGACAGTTTTCCGAGGGCGAGACTTATGCGAAAATCCTTTCTGCTCCGGGAATCGCTTCTCGGCTAGGTGAAATCCTGAGAAGCCATGATCTGTTTGAATTTAAGAAAGACTTAGGAGATAACAAAGTAGGCGAAGCGGAGACTTATCATTATCAGGTCAAGTTAGATAGTACTGAAGCATTCGATTTGGTGCTGGAGTTTGTCAGGGAAGTGGCCAGGGCGCAGGGGGAGGAAAAGTCCCAGGGCTTCGAGGAGGAATTGAAGACAAAAGCCGAAAAAGTGAAGAAAGTCGGGGAGCTCTTGGATTTTGTCCTGAGGGAGGTAAATGTGGAATTATGGATCGGAAAGGGCGATAATCTTCTCTACCGCCTGAAGGCCGACGGGAGCTTCGACGGGAAATTCCTGAGCTCTTATGTGGAGAAAAAGAACGCTCTCGACGGTGAGACAGGAGGGAAGTCCGATGAGGCTACGGGCGAAGAGAGCCTGGATTTCAGCCTTGATTATACGCTTTCTGATTTTAATACTGCGGCGGTCCGTAAGCCGGAAAACGCGAAGGATCTGGACAAAGCTCTGGTCGTACTGGAGTATCAGGGGATGAAGGAGAAATCTCAGAACGATCCGGACCAGGACGGGGACGGGCTCAGCGATAAACTGGAAGCCCTTTACGGCAGCGATGCCAGGAAAACGGATACGGACGGCGATGGTCATCCGGACGGCGATGAGGTATGGAACGGATATGATCCGATCGCACCCGGCAATACCCGGGCAGATTACGGGAAGATTTACGACTCTCTAGTCGAGTCGCTTCGATAAAAAAATAAATCAGCCATAATTATGGAAAATGAAGACAAGGATGTTTTGATCCGCCCGGCGGCAGAGGAGGCGGGAAGAGCTCCTCAGTCTGCCTCTATGGAGAGGGCAGATGCTCCTTTCGGTGGCCAGTATGGCGAGCGTACCGGCAAGACGGAGGATACGCCGAAGGCTTTTCCGCATCAGACAGGCGAAGGCGATACGGAATTCGAGAAAGATTTCTCATCTCTCGAGAAGAAAAAGTTCTCTCTGTCGGCTATCGACAGAAAAAAGGCCGTCTCGATCTTTGGCGCTATCGTGGCGGTGGTATTGCTCGCTGCGGCAGCCAGTTATTTCCTGGGAAAAGACAAAGATTTGGATGGTCCTTCCGGCGACAGCCTTATCCTTGATCCGATCATGGAGGCTATGCGGGGCGTGAATTCGTATTCTTATGACGGAGCGATGAGTTTCATGCGTATGCTCGAAGTCGAGGAGAAGCAATATGGCATGGAGTACCAGGTCATTTACAAAGGCGTAGTGGAGAAGGCCGAAGGAGGTCCATTCCTCTATTCTTCCTTGGTATATGATACGGTAAGAAGCGTGAACGAAGCTAAAAGCACCACTAGCGTCAGCATGCAATCGGTAGCCATAGATGGCAAGAAGTATCTCAAACTGGATAATCTTCTCATAGCAGGAAATAGTCAGGCTTCCCGCGCGGCGGTCATCGAGAACAATCTGGAGGGCGTGACCGGCAACTGGTATTCCGTGACGGATGAGGATTACCGGGAACTGTATGCCATCGTGAGGGATTATGCATTCTTGCCCGAGAAGCTCGACCTCCTGAGCGTGAGAGGGGTTGATAATTTTAACAAGATATTCGATTACGGTTTCCTTTCGGCTCCGCAGGATCTGGGATCGGAGCTCATAGAAGAGATTGATACTACCCACTATAGGGTAAATTTCGATACGAACGGGGTCTTGCAGCTCATAACGGCTCTTTCGGAAGGCGGTATGGAAGGGGAGGACGGCGGCAGTGTCTTGGCATCCCTCCGGGAGATACAGGATGATCCGGCCCAGTCCGAGAAATTCCAGAAGATCGTGGATTATGTGATGCAGAAGGTTAGCGTAGAAATCTGGGTCGGCAAGGATGACAATCTCATCTATCGCTTCCGGATGACCGGAGAATTCGATGACGATTTCATGAACGGGTTCTATGCCAAGCTAGAGAATATTTACGGCGAATCCTATGCGTCGGACGAGAGCAGGGATGAGAAGGAGGGTATGAGTTTCGATATTGATTATACCCTTTCCGGTTTCGATACTGCCAAGGTGCGAGACGTGGAAGGAGCCAAGAATTTCGCAGAGGTTACGGAGAAGCTGAAGATCATAAGTCCTGATACGGTCGTCGCTATCGATAAGAACGCCAAAGATACCGACGGCGACGGACTTGGCGACGAAGACGAGAAGAAATATGGGAGTGATCCGCACAAGATAGATACGGATGGCGACGGATATGGCGATGGCAGCGAAGTGGAAGGAGGCTATGATCCGATCGTAGCCGGCAGCGCGCGCTTGGATTACGATAAGCTCCGCAAGAACAAGTAATGATTAATCTTTAACATTAAAAGTATGACTATGGAAAGCACGATTTCATGGGCGATCATATTGGCGCCCTGGGTATTCCTGTTTCTTCTTGTCAGCATCAAGCAAATTAACCAGTACGAACGCGGAGTACGGTTCGATCTGGGAAAATTCAGCGGCATAATGGAACCGGGGTGGAGGATAGTGATCCCGATCTTCCAGTCTTTCCAGAAAGTGGACACTCGCGTGAAGGTCGTGGACGTGCCGGATCAGGATGCGATCACCCAGGACAACGTTTCAGTGAACGTGAATGCGGTACTTTACTATAGGGTGAATAATGCGGAAATGGCGGTCCTTCAGGTCGAAGATTTCGACTATGCCGTCTCTCAGCTGGCGCAGACCACTATGCGGGATGTGGTGGGGGAAGTGTCGCTCGACGAGCTCCTTTCCCAGCGGGATACGATCTCGTCGCGTATCCAGGAGATCGTGGATCGTGCGACTGATCAATGGGGGATCAAAGTGGTCTCGGTTGACCTCAAGCACATCGAGCTCCCGGAAGATATGAAGCGGACTATTGCCAAGCAGGCGGAAGCGGAGAGAGAAAAGCGTGCGGTCATCATCAAGGCCGAAGGGGAAGTCGTTTCCGCGG
Source organism: uncultured Candidatus Saccharibacteria bacterium (assembly GCA_964503935.1). Classification (GTDB taxonomy): domain Bacteria; phylum Patescibacteriota; class Minisyncoccia; order JAHIHE01; family JAGLIN01; genus STD2-77. The sequence continues at coordinate 3,028 of CAZDCJ010000001.1, read as the reverse complement.
AAAACATGACCAAGGCGGCCAGGATGCTAGCCGAGGCTCCGGGAGCGCTCCATCTGCGCACTCTGCAGTCCATCAATGATATCAGTTCCGATCAGTCCAATACGGTGGTATTCGCCGTTCCTCTGGAGATATTGCGGGCAATAGAAGGAATCGGAAAGAAATAGCGAAAAATTATCTGAAAGGTATTGCCAAGGAGGTTCTATTGTGATATAAAGGTTAAGTGTTTTGACTGCCGAAAAATTACGCGCAGTCAAACCTCGGGACGTTAGCTCAGTTGGTAGAGCAGCAGCCTTTTAAGCTGAGGGTCACAGGTTCGAGCCCTGTACGTCCCACCAAAAAAATCATCGGAAGATGATTTTTTTGATTTCATTTCATTTGACATAAGGACGAATCCGGATTATTATCCTGACGTATGATAGCTCGAATAGTTTATACGGATGATGGCGTAGAACGCAAGTTCATCGTTGACAGATACGGAAGATGCCGCAATATCAATTCCATGTGCGTATGGTCGCATGGAATGTGGAATTTATATAATAATTCTACTGCGGAGGAAAAGAGACTGATTCAGGGCTCATCAAGAAGATTATAATCAGGAACAAAGATGACGGCCATGCAGGAAAAAACAAAAAGCATTGCTGGGGCGATGATCGCTGCCAACAATAACAATAATAACGCAGAAAACTGTGGTTATTTCGTTATGACTAACTTTTTTCGAGGTTAGTCTGTTTTTTGCCTAGGTCCAGCGTCGTGTTCCGTTCACATATATGATAAGAGGCTTCTTCGGAAATCTTTTCTTTGTTTGACAATGCTCCGGGCTTGATTTAGATTATAATCACATCGGACAGGAGGAAAATCTTTGAAAATAAAATATTTCTTATGGCCGCTTCTTCTCTGGGGAATCTTGACTTTTAGCTATTATATATCGGTGCCGGAGGAGCCGATCAAATTAGAATATCCCGTAGAAGAAGTCAATAAATCGTCCAACATTCTCAGCTTCGGCCATGATTACGATGTCGGGGATGATTGTATCGATATCGATTTTACGTCCCAAGGCGAGAGGCATCGGGATCCTGATGAGGAGGGCAAGAGTTTCCAGGTGCATTACGTGAGAAAGCATCCGGAAGAAATCGATGCGATGATCGCTTCCGGAAAGTACGATGGATACTTCATCGGAGACGAGATCGATGCCTACGGGACGATGTATAAGATCAAAGGAGTAGTCGAAGGGAATGTCTGCTATTATCACTCGCAGAAGATCGTCTTTGAAAGGATGCCATACAGGACAGTGTGGCATTACGATGAAAAAAGAGATGTCGTCGAAGTCGTGCGCTATCCCAGCTACATAAGGCATGTCGTCTTTTACGGAATACTTTCCGTACTCGCGGGTTTTATCCTCTGGGATATGCTGTCGGATATATTCCGAAGCAAACCCGCAAATCATTGAAGCTCGCAAAGGGCTTCTTTTTTTGGACCTATCTTTGCCAAGGTCCGCCAGCCATTCATTGACAAAAAGCCGCATTGATGCTTACATATCATAAATATCCGAAGTAAGAATATGCCGGCTTCAGATTGATTATCAGAGAACGACAGGAGGAATATACAGGACGGAGGAAACTGCGGATTATTTGCAAGAAATGAGAAAAAGAAAGGACTCGGTCATTTATCCGCTGAGGGGGAAATGGGTCCGGTTCATGGAAGAGCTCGAGGAGTTGAGCAAGATAGAACTGGATCCGGAAAATCCGGTGGGGGAATTAAGGAAAGGAGCCCAGAGAATCATAGACGAACATCCGTTGATTTTCTGGATGAATTCCAAGAGCATGCTTCTATTTCATAGGATCACCATTGCTCCTTTCGAGAAGAGATGGGGCAAGCCGCTCAGGAAAGTATATCGGACAAGACTTTCTGAAATCTTCAAGAAAGTCGATAAAGGTGAGTACGATCTGAGTCCGGATGTGAAACTGAAGATATTGGAAGGTGTTAGGATGGAATATCTGAGCCTGGCCGGCAAGAAGAATATATTCCATCGCTATCCTTGCAGCGAAGGGAAAAAGAAAATCAGCCTGAAGATAGAGAGCATTAACTATGCCATGAAAAATATAGGCAAAAATTGACAAGCGGCTCCCATCGCTTGTTTTTCTTATGCTTGTCTTTAAAAAGCATGATGTCTATCGCATATTGACATACCTACAGTTTCAGGTTAGAGCCAGAAAAATATACGAAAATGTACGAAATCATAAAACAAAGAGGAGCTTGATATGGAAGATAATCGCATGCTAGATGCTTCGAAAGCCTCGGAAGAAAAAAATAAATCTGGAACGAAGACCGTCTTGGTGCTGGCTCTTATAGGGATATTATTCGCTTACGGGCTCATCAGCGTAGGTCTTAGAGAGCCTTATACGAGGGAGTGGAATTTCCAGCCGGACAGCAAATCATCCAACATAGAGTCACTTATTCTGACTCCTGGGGATCTTCAGATCGACTATATGGTAGACGGAAATAGTTATTCTACCAGTAACTCCGGCGTCTATTCTGTAGAAAAGCATCTAGAGAACAAAGCGAGTATCGACAGGATGCTGATCCAGAAATATGACGGACATTTTTATGATGCCGATTTTAACTACGAGTCGGGTGTCATGAATGTCACGGAAGGGGTCATAATCGCGGAAGAAGTCCATTATTACACGGATCAGATTTATTGCGGTACCGGATACTATACTTTCGAAACGGGAGAATACCGGGTAGATAAGGATAATACCGTGATTACGACGTTTACTGCTGCTCTAGGGGGGTACTTGGCAGGATGGGTGATTCTCGGAATAGTCATATTGATATTGTCTGGCGGCGGGGCAGTCGAAGGGGGGGCGCGGATGCTGAGGATGAAGAAAATCAGGAGCTCTATCATGAGTTCCATTTTTTATCGGAAAGAATTGGTCATTTGCCGATTTGAGTAGGCTTTTAGGGGCAGATTTAGGGTATAATAAAGCAAAAATCACAGACGATGTATAATTGGTATAGGTAAATATAA